>OMSZ01000279.1 GCA_900313855.1 uncultured Eubacteriales bacterium | reverse complement strand
CGAGGATTACCAGGAGATAAAAGGAAAGAAATACCATATGGATGAGCGTGAGCTTATAAGAGAGGTTATCGAGGAAGAGGATGTCGGAAAGATTTGCGGATATAATAATAGATATTTCACACGAAGCAATTGACAGAACATTTCAATATATAATACCGGATGCTTTGAAGGGACAGATACACGTAGGGATGAGTGTATCTATCCCTTTTGGTCGTGCTAACACTCTTAGAAAGGGTTATGTTGTGGGGCTTTCAGATAAGCCTAAGCTTGATGAAAGCAAACTTAAAGAGATTGTTTCAGTAAGCGATAAAGGAATTGCGATTGAAAACTCGCTTATAGAATTAGCGGCATTTATCAAGAATACCTACGGCTCGACAATGATCAATGCGTTAAAGGTCGTGATGCCGGTCAAGGAGAAGGTTAAGGGTCTTACAAAGAAAGAGGTAAGACTGTTAGCTTCAAAAGATCAGATAGAAAAGCTGTCCGAAGCCTATAACAAAAAGAGGGCGAAGGCAAAGCTTAGACTTCTTAACGAGCTTTCAGAGGATATAGTAATACCATACAGCCTTGTGACAGGAAAGCTGAATATTTCTGCTAACACCTTAAATGCTATGGTCAAGGAAAATGTTATAGCAATAGAGGAAGAGGGTTATTACAGAAATGTCTTTAAGAATAAAGAACTTCCTGCGGTAATTGATAATCCGCAAAATGAAACACCGAATGCGGAGCAGCAGGCGGTAATTGACAGGGTGATCACCGATTACGACAATGGTGACAGGAAAACCTATCTTTTAAAGGGAATCACGGGAAGCGGCAAGACTCTTGTGTATATTGAAATGATCGAACACATATTAGAAAAGGGAAAACAGGCCATTGTTTTGATTCCGGAGATAGCTTTAACATATCAGACGGTCAAGAGATTTCGAAGAAGATTCGGAGACCGGGTTACTATAATGAATTCGAAGCTTTCTAAAGGCGAGCGTTATGATCAGTTTGAAAAGGCAAAAAAGGGAGAGGTTTCCGTAGTTATCGGACCGCGTTCTGCACTTTTTACTCCATTTCCTGATCTTGGACTTATCGTGATCGATGAGGAGCATGAGACCACATATAAAAGTGATAATCCGCCTAAGTACCACGCAAGAGAGGTTGCGATCCACCGCGCGAAAATGTGCGGAGCTTCTGTTGTTTTGGGATCGGCAACGCCTTCTATTGAAGCTTATTATAAGGCACAAAGCGGTGAGTATACTCTGCTTACCCTAAAAAACAGAGCTAAGAAGAGCGCGAAGCTTGCAAGAGTTACGGTTGTGGATCTTAGAGAGGAATTAAAGGCCGGTAACAGGAGTATGTTTAGTAATCATTTGAAGGAGCAGATACGTGACAGACTGGATAAGAAGGAACAGATCATGTTGTTTCTTAACAGAAGAGGTTATGCCGGCTTTGTGTCCTGCAGAGCCTGTGGACATGTCTTTTTCTGTCCTCATTGTGATGTATCGCTTAACCTGCATGATGCCGGCACGGCTAATGAGCGGCTGGTATGTCATTACTGCGGTTATGAGCAGAAAAAGCCGGATAAATGTCCGGAGTGCGGCTCGACTTTTGTCGCCGGCTTTGGAGTAGGTACCCAGAAGGTGGAGGAGCAGGTTAAAAAGCTGTATCCGGAAGCAAGGGTTTTAAGGATGGATTTGGATACGACTAAGAAAAAGGATTCGCATGAGAAGATACTAAGCGCATTTGCAGGCGGTGAAGCAGATATACTGGTAGGCACACAGATGATCGTTAAAGGTCATGATTTCCCGGATGTCACTTTGGTAGGAGTAATAGCTGCAGATACAACGCTTTTCGAGAACGATTACAGAGCCAGTGAAAAGACATTTGATCTGCTTACCCAGGCGGCAGGGCGCGCCGGAAGAGGTGACAAAGAGGGAGAAGTGATTGTGCAGACCTATAAACCGGAGCATTACTGTATTACTACCGCAGCCCTCCAGGACTATGATATGTTCTATGATGAGGAGAAATCCTACAGAAAGCTGTTAGCCTATCCGCCGTTTTCGCATATGATGGCGATATTTATGGAGACGGAAACTGATGAATTGTCAAAAGAGCTTGCGGATGTATTGCGTTTGCAGATCGAAACATATAAAGCATCACATGAAAATGCCTTGAAGTTAAAGCTTATCGGTCCTTGCGAAGCCGGAATATACAAGCTTAACGACAGATACAGAAGAGTCCTTTATCTAAAGCATACCGATTCTAAAATCTTAACTGCGGTCAAAGATCAACTTGAGGATTATCTTAACGATAATGAGAAATACAAGGACACTCATGTAAGCTTCGATCTTGATCCTGTCAGAAGCTACTGATCTATATTGTTAAGCTTACCATCTGTATTATATATTTCATGAATTGTAAATATGTAGTTCAGATAATAGTGTCTTTTGAGACACTATATGTTATGTTTTATAATAATTTGCTTTGTAGTATTAATATGTGATATATTATAATTTGCTTTGTAGTAATGATATGTGTTATATTATAATAGTTTCGCAATCGATTGATACTGAATTATGAATAACAGTATATTGCGTTGTGTATATTATAGAGAATCCTGTATAATATGCACTAAAGCAAGAAACTACTTTTTTATATATAAGGAGAAAAGAAATGGCTTTAAGACAGATACGTATTGATGGAGATGATATTTTAAGAAAAAAATGCAAAGAGGTCAAAGAGATGAATGACCGTACAGGTGTGCTCATAGATGATATGCTTGATACAATGTATGACGCTAACGGTGTTGGTCTTGCAGCTCCGCAGGTGGGAGTCTTAAAGCGTATTGTTGTTATAGATGTGGATTATGAGCATCCGTATGATAATCCTTATGTTATGATCAATCCGGTCATACTTGAAAAGGAAGGAGAGCAGACCGGTGATGAGGGATGTTTAAGTATTCCGGGAAAGGTGGCTGAGGTTACAAGACCTGAGAGAGTGGTTGTAAAATATCTTGATCGGGAAATGAAGGAAGTAACCTTAGAGGCACAAGATCTTTTTGCAAGAGCTATTTGCCATGAGTTGGATCATTTAGAGGGCGTTTTATATAAGGATGTTGCAGAGGGACCTCTCCGCGATGCGGATGAGCTTCCTGAGGAACAGCTTGATAGTGAAGAAGAATAAACAGGTGGTTGTATGAAGATAGTATTTATGGGAACGCCGGATTTTGCGGTGAATACATTGGAATCATTGATCAGCGCAGGACATGAGATAGCGCTTGTTGTAACCAAGCCTGATAAGGTGAAGGGAAGAGGCAAGAAGCTTGTCTTTTCTCCGGTTAAAGAGGTGGCGCTTTCACATGAGCTTAAGGTCGCTCAGCCTGCTAAGTGCGGAGAAGCTGCATTTGTAAATGAGCTTGAAAGCATTGCTCCTGATGTTATCGTTGTAGTGGCTTTTGGACAGCTGCTTCCGGAGAGCGTTCTTAATATTCCGAAGCTTGGATGTATTAATATTCATGCTTCCCTGCTGCCAAAGTACAGAGGTGCTGCGCCTATACAATGGGCTGTGATAGATGGATTGAAGGAAACCGGTGTTACAACTATGTATATGGATAAAGGTCTTGATACCGGGGATATTATTGATCAGAGAGTGATTGAATTATCAGAGGATGAGACCGGTGGTTCACTTTTTGAGAAATTAGCGGTTTTAGGCGGAGAGATAATTATTGATACTCTCGATAAATTAGAAAATGGTACAGCAGTAAGAACCAAACAGGATGACAGCAAGTCCTCTTATGCGTCAATGCTTACCAAAGATATGGGACTCATTGATTTTTCAAAGGATGCACTATCGCTTGAAAGACTTATCAGAGGACTTAATCCATGGCCGTCGGCATTTACGGTACTTAACGCAAAGCTTCTAAAGATTTTTGAGGCTGATGTATTATCTGAGGAAGAAGCGGTTTCTTTGAGAAATAATATCAGCGGAGATGCCGGGGCCGGAACAATTTTAGCCGTGGACAAATTTAGCTTTACCGTTTCCTGCGGAAATGGCGCGCTTCGTGTTAAAAACCTTCAGCTTGAAGGAAAAAAGAGAATGGATACGGCGGCATTTTTACTCGGATATGATGTATCTGTTGGAATGAAATTAGGATAAAAAAATGGATAAAAAGGATAATGTACGCGAACTTGCCTTAGAGGTTTTATTAGAGGTAGAAAAGAATGATGTATTCGTGAAAGAGGCCCTTAACAGACAGCTTTTTGCCAGACAGTTTATGAGTAAGCAGGACAGGGCCTTTTTGTCGCGCCTTGTGGAGGGTGTAACCGAATACAGAATACAGCTTGATTATATAATTAACTGTTACAGTAAGACTAAGATTAATAAATGCAGGCCGATGATAAGAGTTCTTTTGAGAATGGGCGTATATCAGCTGCTTTATATGGACAGTGTTCCGGATCAGGCGGCTGTTAATGAGTGCGTAAGGCTTGCTAGAAAAAGAGGGTTCTCAGCGCTTTCCGGATTTGTTAACGGTGTACTGCGATCTATCGGAAGAGAGAAGGCTGCAATTAAATTTCCTAATCCGGAGGATGATATTATTACTTATCTTTCCGTACAATATTCTATGCCGGAATGGATAGTTAAAAGGTACATTTCCTGGTTTGGCAATGAGAAGGCAGAGGTTATTTTAAAAGCTTCTTT
>OMSZ01000275.1 GCA_900313855.1 uncultured Eubacteriales bacterium | reverse complement strand
CGGAGCTTGTACCCCGACTGAGTATAGTTTGACATAACCCCCACCTACACCTAAGCTTAGAGGTGGGGGATTTCTCCGACTGAGTTACAAACTTAAAATGCTTCCTTAAGCACCTCCAGATTGCTTTTCATGATTCCGATATATGTTGTCCCGTTCTCCACATCCTTTTGGGTAACAGACTGCATAGAATCAAGAGTAAAAATCTTCTGATCCTTCTTCTTTGTATTATCTATAATAGCCTCAGCAAGCTTTTGATCGCCACCCTCAATCGTCATCACACATTTAAGCCCCAGCTCATCAACCTTGCCGGCAAGAAAGGTTATGGTCTCAAAGCTTGCCTCTGTCTCTGCCGAGCATCCCGCAAATGCAGCATAATATCGGATATCGTAATCATCAGCCATGTATCTGAATGGAAATCTGTCGCCAAATAAAAGCGTTTTATTATCTGCCTGCCCGATAAGTTCTCTGTATTCATCATCAAGCTCTTTAAGCTTTAAGCTATATGCAGCCGCATTTGACTTATAAAGCTCTCCGTTACCTTGGTCAATACCGGCAAGCTTATCCGCAATAACCTCACAGAGAAGCTGTGCATTCTTAAGCGAGAGCCAGACATGCTCATCATATTCCGGCTCGTCCCCTTTAGCCTTCTCTTCTTCGCCCTGCATTCCCTCGACAACCTCTTCTTCCTTGACAGAGCCTCCCAATTCGTCAATGAGCCTGATAACAACCATATCCTTGTTAGCTGCGTTATTGATCGCATCTATAACCCAGCCATCAGATTCCCCTCCGACATATATGAAGACATCACAATCCGATATCGTGACAAGATCCTCAGGCGTTGGCTGGTAACTGTGAAGATCAACTCCATTATCGATCAGCAGCTTAAGATCAACCTCGTCAGCCTTTTCGCCCAATATCTCCCTTACCCAGTCATACTCCGGAAATATAGTCGTCACTATCTTTAATTTATCGTCAGCCTTTTCATTTGAGTAATCATTGACGTTGCCGCAGGCTGTCAGCGCAAGCATAAGCCCCGCTGCAATAAACATTAATAATTTTTTCACGATACTAGTTTTCACCTTTCTTAAGCGTCATTAACAACATGAAAATGATAAGGGCAAAAAACAACATATTCAACTTTCCGCCGCCAAACGGAAGAACATTTTTCAACAAAGCCTTTATGATTTCCATAGCTATAACTATATAAAATGCAATCCAATATATCGTATTGAAATCATCCTCAGATCTCGTGATCGCCTTTCCGATCTGGGCAAGCACGCAATAAATGAGAGTAACAAGGAACAACAAACCAAACCTTACCGGAAGCCAAAGCAATCCAATGATCACTGCCCATTTTATTATGAAGCTCTGATATCCCGAACTTACAACATCCTTAGAAAATTTCTTGACAGGAAGAACTGCCGTTGCATCAGAGAATTTCATCTGCTGCGTCTGTCCCGTTAAATAATTAACATCAATAATGTTAGTTTCGCTTATGAACAAAGAATGCTGCAGACCGCTTTTTTCTCCGAGCTCTTTGATCTTGTCATTTATACTCACGGCACCGGCGACTCCATTGTCATCAGAACCCACATAATAGTACGGAACCGACGTATCAACAATAATATACGCGTCAGATGAATTGGTCTCATACTTCTTCTCAACATACAAAGAACCGTTCTCGTACCTGAAATCCGGCATCTCATTTATAAATTTATTAAGCTCCTTATCCGTGCAAAGCTTTGCCGCACTTATTCCAAAAGTGATCAGATTAAGAAACACCGTGACAATAAGCGCTACTAATATCTTACTTCCTACAGTCTGTCCACGAAGCACGTAGTAAATACTTGTATCCGCAAAGCCGCCATAAGCTTTCGCTATCTGGGCAAAAGGGTTGTATTTCCGTTCGGTATTTTCCATTTTCATATCTCCTTTAAATATATTGTATATTTCTTTTACTGCCTTTAAATACTGTATATTAAGATTACAGTAGATTATAATTGATTAGCTTTAGCATGTCAAAAAAACTTTACGGACATGGTTAGTTTTGCTATATTAGAGCATAGAGAGGTTTGTAACATTTACACAGGGATCAGAACATAAAAATGTCTGACTAAACAGACGAAATCCGACGCGCAGGACTTTCAAGCGAGTCTTAACTTAGAATAACAGGAGGAATACGATGGAACCGATCAGGAGAATCAAAAGAGAGCTTCGTGCTCAGGGTACAGTTATAGGATTATACAAGGATACCGTAGAAGTAAATGGTACCATTGCCGAATGGGATTACATACATCATGACGGCGCGGCATGTGTGGTTGCAGTTAATAACAACGGAAAACTATTGATGGTAAGACAATACAGAAACGCTCTTGACCGTTTCACATTAGAACTTCCTGCAGGGAAATTAGATTCTCCAGACGAACCGACTATCGAATGCGCCACAAGAGAATTAGAAGAAGAAACCGGATACAAGGCAGGCCGAATGGAATATCTGCTCACTGTCAACACGACCGTCGCTTTCTGTAACGAAAAGGTTGATGTCTACCTTGCTACAGAACTTGAAAAGACAAACCAGCATCTTGATCCCGAAGAAGAGATCAACGTCGAGGAATGGGATATCGATGATCTAAAGCAATTGATATACGAGGGCAAAATGACTGACGGCAAAACTATATCAGGAATAATGACCTACGCCGCCAAATTCGGACGCTAGTATATCTTTGCCGAAGTATTCAAACTGATTTCAAGAATTTTACCGATATCCGAAGATAACGGATAAACATACATTGAGCCCCAAAGAGATTTCCAACACGAAAACTCATTGAGGCTCTTTTAATCTGTCATTTTATCAGGAAGAAGTACAAAAGCACTAAAACTCCAAGCGCAATCCTGTACCATCCAAAGATCTTGAAATCATGTTTCTTGATATAACCCATAAGAAATTTGATCGCTAACACCGATACGCCGAATGCAACTGCCATTCCGGTTATAAGCACCGACAGCTCAGTACCCGTAAATGCCAGGCCGAATTTCTTAAGCTTGACTAAGCTTGCACCAAACATAACCGGAATTGCGAGAAAGAATGTGAATTCCGCCGCAATCTCTCTTGATGTTCCAATAAGAATACCTCCTATTATCGTAGAGCCGGAACGTGAGGTTCCCGGAATCAGCGAAAGCACCTGAAATAGTCCGATCAGAATAGCATCCTTAAAGCTTAAGTCCTCAAGCTTTGTAACTCTCGGTCTTCTTTTTTTATTATAGTTCTCAATAACAATAAAAATAACACCGTATACGATCAAAGCTATCGCTACTACAACTGCGTTATAGAAATGCTCATCAATCCAGTCATCCAAAGTAAGTCCTAAGATCGCAGCCGGTATGCAGGCAACAACAATTTTTAACCACAGTACAATTTTATCCATGTAACAGTAGTTGTTGCAAAATTTCTGAAAACCCTTCATGAATCCGCTGCCGGCCTCATGCACAAACCAGCTTTCCTTTGGAGCTTTTTTCTTTGTGTGAAAGGGCCAAAGCTTATTCCAGAAAATTACCACAACTGCAAGAATTGCTCCTAACTGAATAACGACATCAAACATCTCCATGAATGCGTCACTCTGCTCCAAATGTACAAATTCATTTACAAGAATAAGATGTCCCGTACTGCTTATAGGCAGCCATTCCGTAATTCCTTCAACAATTCCAAGTAATATGACCTTTAACCATTCTATTATTTCCATGCCATGTTCCTCCCGGCTCTTATAACAACGCCTGATGTAATATATGATATACTTCCCGTCAATAGAAGTCCCAAACATCACCAATGCATACTTATATTAACATATCTTTTCTGCTTTTCCAACATCATTCGTCAAAAACCTTTTGCCGCTATTTTTTCTTAACCCTCGCATACTTTTTAAGCATCGGCTCAGTCAAAAACCACAGAAATACTCCTGTTGAAATCGCATGAATTACATCTATCGGAAATCCCGTGGCATAGCTTGCAAGTAGCATCTTACCGGAAACATTCTCCTGATACATGATAACAGATGCCGGATTCATAATACCACCATAGACCATAAAAACAACAACCGCGCCGAATATACTTATCAACAGCGTCCTGCTGTTATTATTTTTCCCGCTTAAATGATACCTGTCCCGCCTTTCAAAAAACAGTCCTGCCAGCAATCCCAAAAATCCCATCGCAAACATCTGCCATGGCGTCCATGGACCCTGCCCGAAGAAAATGTCGGAAACAAGCATCGACAATGCGCCGACAACAAAGCCCGATATGCCCCCAAGCCCGATACCGGATATGATCGTAAGCGCCGCCATCGGTTTGACTGCCGGCATCATGTAAAACATTGCCCTTGATAGCGCTGTAAGTGTACTCATGACAGCTATTGTCATAATATCTCTCATCTGTAACCGCTTTCCTTCAAAGCTCAAAAAAAGTGCAGTCATCGCTTCAACTATGAGCATCAGGGATATAAAATAATATTTTCTCTGATGTAATAACGCATATCCGATATATATGGTAAGCGGCATCACAACAAACAAAAGCGCAAATGAAAAAATATGATATAATTTCCTGTTTCCCGACTTTTCTATATTACTCTCAACATCATAAACACTTAAAGCTTCGTCATCCGTTCCTGCGTCTTCGCTGCCGGCTCCCTCTTTACTCTCGACCTCCATATCTTCATCCTGCGGCGGGGCATCATCATTATCAGTATCAGGCTCCATCACCCCAAGACTATCATATACATCCGCTATCGTTACCACCGGCAGTATTCCTCTGCACATTCTTCTTACTGCTGTGGTATAGAAGGAATTCCTTAAGAAAAATGTTTTTGTCACATCTTTTGTAACTATATGTCCGTCAAAGAACATTCCACAATAATCTGCATACTTTGCGCAAAACTCCACGTCATGGCTTACAAGAACTATCG
>OMSZ01000272.1 GCA_900313855.1 uncultured Eubacteriales bacterium | reverse complement strand
CTCGGCCTCTTCTACTTCTGCTGTTTCCTCTTTTTCCTGCTCGGCCTCTTCTACTTCTGCTGTTTCCTCTTTTTCCTGCTTGGCCTCTTCTACTTCTGCTGTTTCCTCTTTTTCCTTGTTTGCTTCTTCTACTTTTGCTTCTTCTGTTGATTCTTTAGATTTTTCAGCTTTTACCGCTTTTGCTGCTTCTTTTTTCTGTTCAGTCTTTGCTTCTTCTGTTTTCTTTTCTTCAATTGTCGCTTCTACATGTTCAGTCTTTGCTTTTTTATTATCAGCAGCCGTCTCTTCAAGCTCAGACTTATTTTCTTCTTCCTCATTTATATTGTCTTGCGCTTTCTTATTGTGAATTATCGAACCGATTACAATTCCAACAACCACGCATACCAATAAGCATCCTGCACCTATCATTATCCCCTTTGACGTTCCATCAATTACGATCATCAACGCAAGCAGAATTGCCCCGATGATTCCTCCTATTATAGCGCAGGTTCTTACTATAGTCTTATTATCATTATTCATAATCAAATACCCCTTTATGTATATATTAAAAATTACTTGCAACATTATACCCAATGGCATAACTCACACTAAGCTCATCTTCACTAGCGTTTGATTCGCTAAGTGTTCCTATTATAGCACAATTAAATCAGTTATGATATATTATTTTTTAAATAGAAAACCGCCATACGATATAATCAGTATGGCAGCTTAAATATCACTCATGCAAAGTATATTCCTTATCTTCATCCATTATTTGAAGCATGCACCTTGCAGCTTTCTCATCAAACTGAGTTCCGATATTCTTCTCAATCTCTTTCCGCACAACATCCTGCGGCAGATAGTTTCTGTAACTTCTGTTAGATGTCATCGCATCATAACTGTCAGCAACCGCAATAATCCTTGCTTCTAACGGTATCTCTTCACCGGTCTTATGATCGGGGTAACCTTTTCCATCATATCTTTCATGGTGCCATCTTGCACCAGTTGCAAGGTCGGGACGACTCTTAATCTCTGCCAATATATCATATCCTGTTGCAGGATGTTTCTTGATCACACCATATTCCTCATCCGTAAGCTTAGTAGGCTTATTGATTATCTCATTAGGCACGCCAATCTTACCAATATCATGTAGAAGTCCCATATAATATATATCCTCACATTGTTCAGGTGCTAGTCCCATCCGCTCTGCTATCATCTTGGAATACTTGGCAACTCTAATCGAATGACCTCTTGTATATTCATCCTTAGCATCGATTGTATGTGCAAGTGCCTCCATGACCTCAACTGATAAAGTCTTAATCTCATCCTTTGCTTCTATCGTTTCGTTCATGTATTTAACATTTTTAATAATTACATGAAACGCAATAATAAGTATTAAATCTACAAAAAGAGAGGGATATAAAAATAAATTATATTGATACTTTATATATTTAATTATTACATCAAGAAAAGGCATAATATCTCTAATATTAGCACCGGTTTCGTCAGAAAATTTTCTCAATCCCTGTATTGTTTGGGTTACATCGCTCAACTTATAAACAACCATATACATTAAACTCATAATTGTATTAAATAGATATGTAAGTCCCGGAAGAATAACAAACAATTTTAATTCTGTTTTTTGTCGTTTTTTTGATATATCTACGAGCGGAATAACTATTAATCTATAAAACAAAATGTGTATTATCAAATAACAAATATATGGAATAACCGATTCATTAAAAATCAGATACCAAAAGCCGGGTACAATTGCAAGAAAACATAAATATAAAAATACAGATATTGTAGCATTCTTTGCTTTCACTATTTTTACATATAAAAATAAAGATATTATCTGTAAAACAATTTGTATTAATGATTGTAGAATTGTACTAAGTATATTTGTACTAGAAACAAAATCCGCATCAAACGGAATATAATACAACTGGATAAAATAAGATATAATACTAATAACTGCCGGTGATAAAACCAATAGCAATAACAGCTTAAAAATATTTTTTTTCTCTAAAAAACACTT
>OMSZ01000271.1 GCA_900313855.1 uncultured Eubacteriales bacterium | reverse complement strand
TGACCGATGACGAGATCGGCCGGATCAAGGCCGGAAAAGAAAAGCTGATGAACGATGCACAGGCACTCTTTGCCAAGGTCTATGAGCAGGCACAGGGCGCTGCGGGCGCCGCGGGACCCGGACCCGATTTTGCACAGGGCATGGGACCCGATATGGGTGCAGCGCAGGGGGGCGGCAGTGATGCCCCCGCAGATGATGACGTCGTCGACGGAGATTACAGGGAAGTATGATCAATAAGCCCTTTCCGTAAGGAAACGGCGTAAGAGGTGGCAGTTTGGCAGAGCAAAAAAGAGATTATTATGAAGTCCTCGGCGTCGAAAAAAGCGCAACGGAGGATGACATCAAAAAAGCATACCGCGTGCTGGCCAAGAAGTATCATCCGGATATGAATCCGGGTGATGCTGAAGCTGAGGCAAAGTTCAAAGAAGCATCAGAAGCATATAAGGTACTTAGCGATCCTGATTCCAGAGCAAATTATGACCAGTTTGGTCATGCCGCATTTGATCCTAACAGTGGCATGGGCGGCGGCTTCGGTGGATTCGATTTCTCTGATATGAGTGATATCTTTGGAGATATTTTCGGAGATATGTTCGGCGGTACGCGTTCACGTCAGTCGAATGGTCCTGTAAAGGGTGCCAATATAAAGACAAGTGTCAGAGTGAAATTTGACGAGGCTGTATTTGGATGCCAGAAGGAGTTAGAGCTTCCGCTTAAGGATGAGTGTGTGGTTTGTCACGGTACAGGTTCACAGCCCGGACATACACCGGAGACCTGTCCGAAATGCAACGGTAAAGGTCAGGTGGTATTCACACAGCAGTCATTGTTTGGTGTAGTAAGAAATGTTCAGACATGTCCGGAGTGTTCAGGAACAGGTAAGGTTATCAAATTCAAGTGTAATCAGTGTTCGGGAACAGGATATGTTAAGAGCAAGAAGAAAATTCAGGTTGCAGTTCCTGCAGGAATTGATAACGGACAGAGCATTCGTATACGTGAAAAGGGTGAGCCGGGAACTAATGGCGGTGGCAGAGGAGATCTGCTTGTAACCGTTTTGGTGGATCGCCATCCGCAGTTCCAGCGTCAGGAGTATGATTTATTCTCTACGGAGCCGATAACATTTACTCAGGCAGCGCTTGGTGGAACTATAACGATCAATACGATCGATGGTCCGATGGATTATGAGATCAAGCCCGGAACACAGACAGATACCAAGATAAAGATCAAGGGTAAGGGCGTTCCTACTCTTCGTAACAAGAATACAAGGGGTGACCTTTATGTAACTCTTGTAGTTCAGGTTCCTGACAAGCTTACAGAGGAGCAGAAGAATATCCTTAACAACTTTGAGGAGGCTTCAGGTTCTACAGCCAGAAGGTCAACGGATTCTTCAGGAGATTTCAGCTTCTCAGGTCACAAGAAAAAGAAGGGCTTCGGTAAGAAGTAAGAGCTTTTAGTATTGTATATTTGTTGAATAAAAAACTGCCATGTGCTATTATGCATATGGCAGTTTTGTGATATAATCGAGGATGTCACGTTATAGGAGTATAATATTATTTTGATTATATTATTAGGATGGTAGTTAGAATATGAAATGGACTAAGATTACAATTGAGACAACAACACAGGCTACGGATATGTTAAGCTATGTGTTAGGAGAATACGGTGTTTGCGGAATAGAGGTTGAAGACAAGATTCCGCTATCTGAAGATGAGAAGAAGGCTATGTATATAGATATATTGCCGGAACTACCGCCGGATGATGGCGTGGCATACGTATCCTGCTATATCAATGGGGAAGGTGAAGGCGCAGATTCAGAAGAAAACAGATTTAACCTGAAAGAACTCTGTTCGTACATAAAAGAGCAGATGGAAGATATGTCTTCGTATATGGAGGTTGGAACCGGTAAGATTTCCATAGGAGAGACAGAGGACAAGGATTGGATCAATAACTGGAAGGGATTCTTTCACCCGTTCAGATTAGAGGATAATATTGTAATACAGCCGACATGGACGGAAACTGCCGATGTCAAAGAGGACGATATTGTTGTGGGTATTGATCCTGGAACGGCATTTGGAACCGGTTCGCACGAGACTACAAAGCTGTGTATCAGTGGTTTAAAGAAATATATAAGTTCTGATGGAGACACTAAGGTGCTTGACGCAGGCTGTGGAAGCGGTATTTTGTCAATTATTGCGTTAAAGCTTGGAGCATCAAAGGTATATGGTGTCGATATTGATGAGCTTGCGGTAAAGGCAAGCATTGAAAACCTTGAATTAAATGATATTGATAACAGTACATATGAGATCGTTAAGGGTAATATAATCGGCGATGAAGAGTTTGCGGATAAAGTAGAAGCGACGGGTAAGTATGATATTGTTGTTGCCAATATATTAGCGGATGTCATTATTCCTTTGTCGGCGGTTGTAAGACGATTTATGAAGGAAAATGGAGTGTTTATCAGTTCCGGGATCATTTATTCCAAAGAGGAAGAAGTGAGAGATGCTCTAATTAAGAACGGATTTGAGATCATTGAGGTTAAGCACATGGGCGAGTGGGTTTCGTTTGTAGCTAAGTAATTGGTTGATTAATTGAAGAAGAATAAAGATGAAACTGATGCGGTTTACATAATGTTTATAGAGAAGGTCAAGTATGTACAGATTTTTTGTGGATCAGGAACAATTGAATAAAGATATAGTCGAGATTACGGGAGAAGATTATAATCATATTTGTAATGTACTACGCATGAAGGTCGGAGAAAAGGTTTTGCTTTGTGATGGTAATGACAGAGAGTATGAAGCGGTTATTGTTGAATTGTCTGATTCTGTCAAATTGAAGATTACCGATGTCTTTGGCAGTTCAAGAGAACTTCCTTCTAAGATTACATTATTTCAGGGATATCCGAAGGGAGATAAGT
>OMSZ01000389.1 GCA_900313855.1 uncultured Eubacteriales bacterium | reverse complement strand
GGTAAATGATTCAAACAGCTTCTTCATATCCTCCTTGCGAATGCCAATACCCGTATCCCTGACCTGAACATCAATATAGATAGCGCCGTCCTCACGTCCGCCATCATTCAAAGAAAAAGCCACCTCACCCTTCTCGGTATACTTAACGGCATTAGTCAAAAGATTCATAATGACCTCTGCGACACGAACATCATCACCCATAAGTACTGAAGGAAGATTCTCATCAACATTGATCATCAGCTTAAGATTTTTAGCTTTAGCTCTCTCCGAAATCGAATTAACTATATTATTGATAAATGCGGCTGTATCATATCTGACCGGAATGATCTCCATTTTGCCATCCTCAATCTTTGAGAAATCTAGAATGGAATTAATAAGTGATAACAGAGTTCGTCCGGCAGTCTGAATATTAGAAGAATATTCAAGGATATCCCTGTCATCGGCCTCCCGGAGTATCATCTCATTCATTCCAAGCACCGCATTGATAGGCGTTCTTATCTCATGCGACATATTAGCAAGAAATTCACTCTTTGCTTTATTCGCAGAATCGGCAATCTCGATCTGCTGCTTTAACGAAGTTGCCATCGTCTGAAGACTTCGTGACAGAATACCTACTTCATCCTCTCCGCCAACACTTATTCTTTCGTCAAAGTCACCATTTGCATAGTGCTTGGCAACTACCGTCATTTTCTGTAAAGGCTTTATTATCGTTCTGACCCAGAGCAGACAAATAATGATCGCAAGTATCAGGATAACCGCAGCTATCTCGATAAGCTGGGTTATCAGACTTATCTGCGGTTCACGGATCTCCATAAGCGGTACATAAATTCCGAATATCATACCATTCCTCAACTGTTTGAGTATTATCTTCTGCGCCTCACCATCTTTTGAAAGGATCAAGTCAACCGAATCAAAATCGGTATTCAGCATCGTATTAAAATAATCCTTATCACTTTCATCGAGATCGTCAAAGGCAGCGCCCTCTCTGTAATCCTCATGATATATAACTTCTCCCGACTTAGTCATAAGGAAAGCCCTGCCATTTTCATACACAGAAATCTTTGCCACAGCTTCACGCAGCAGTTCAAGATCGATATCCATTCCAATGACACCGACGGTATAGTCATCCTTATAATAAGGAATTATATACGAGATCATCTCAACCCCGATATTCTTATTAAAATACGGTTCCATCCATATAGGTCTGCCCGCCTCAACAGGAACATAATACCAGCCGACATGCTCAATGTCAGATTTGTCATAAGCGCTCATGTCAGTAGGCGTAGATAAATGCCATTTGCCATCATCAAGATCCTTATTATACCAGAAACCGTTAGACTCGCCGTAATCATCCGGATTAAACCGGAAATACACTCCCATAGCTCCACTTGTATTCTCAGCTATACTTTTGCCTAGCTCCGAAATATCATTAGAATAGCTTTTTCTCTGCTCTTCGTCACTTAAGAATTCCGTAAACAGCTCGGACCTTTTGAGCGCATAATTATATATAGAGCCCACCGATTGCTCGGCCGAACGAAAATTATCATCGATTATATTCGTATAATAATCTACTGAGGAAAGCAGGATCTTCTCAGAATCATTATCCAGAATAGCACTGGTCTTGTTAATAGCCGATACCATAAATGCTGCAGTAACAACTATCATAATAGCCAATATAACAAAACTTATCTTAGTCTGAATAGATTTCACAGGCTTTCCTCCTTTACTCAAACATGTTTCTATAATACTACATTTTCGCAGTTTTTTCCACTATACTGTTTCAAGACACAAAACTAAATTCCTGCTGTGGGATACACTAAGAAATGGTGGTCATCTTTATATTATAACTCTATGGACACACCCGTGTTTCCTGCATTTTTTCTTAGCTGTCGGATCTGTCGGATCCCATTTATGCCATTTTTTCAGCTTATCAAGCTTTGGCTTGCCAAATGGTCCCGCCTTCTTACTTTTGTATATTATAACCCTGGTTCCGGACTTACAATTATCATATATCCAT
>OMSZ01000270.1 GCA_900313855.1 uncultured Eubacteriales bacterium | reverse complement strand
CGTAGTTATCTCATCCGTCTTTTCCTTAAACAGATCACCCGGCTTGTTGCCGTCTGCGATCTTTACTGCGGTCTGGATCGTATCAAATCCGATCGAATAGCAGTCCTGTACTCCAAGGCAATAGATAACCCCGTCTTTGAGATAATGCAAAGCTTCCTGGGCGTGATCCATACCAACGATGACTGTACTGCTGCCTGTTTCGGTCACAGCTCTTGCGGCCCCGACAGGATTACTCATGTTGCAGCAGATGATCCCGTCAAGATCAGGATTATCCTTAAGGATATTCATAGTCAGTTCATACGCAAGATCAACGGAGTCCATATCATACTCCGTAGCTACTATTTCCATATCAGGGTATTGAGCGATCGTATCCTTTGCTCCTCTTGCTCTGTCTTCATGACAGGGAGCTCCGACACTTCCCACCAGGATCGCTACCTTACCCTTGTATCCTAACTTTTCACACAATGCTTTAGTCAGGTCTGCGCCGTCTTCATAGTTATGCGTGTTGCCGACATATGCTATTCTCTTGCATCCGTCAACAGCGTCAGAACTTGAAAAAGTCATCACCTTGTCCCCTGAATCCACCATTTCATCAAGGATCGGAGAGATGATCACATCATCGGCAACATCGACACCGATAACATCAAAATTCCTGTCTTTAGCTTCAAGCAGTCTCTTCTTCTGATCCTCGGCAGAGGCTGCTTCCGGTGCCATGTACTCATATGTGATAGTTATACCTTTTTCAAGATACTGTCTCTGGGCATCTTCCATACCAAGGGCTACCGCATCCCACCAGGGATGGATCGTCTTATATGTAAAATAGAAATTATAATGATCCTTTTTAGGCTTATAGTCATCCAGCTCATGATCAAAGTCCACGGCGCTTCTTACCAGATTATCCGATCTGGAACTTACCTGGGCCGTATCTTCATGCTCTGCTACAGGCGCATTCACATCAGAATCGATATCGGACGCATTAAATGAGCATGACGACAAAAAGATCGTCGATAAAAGCATGATCGATAATATGCGGTTGATTTTGAGACGATTTCTCATAACATATACCTCCGAATAATTCAGATTCTACCAGTAAACCTGTTTCTTGATAAGAAGATCTTTGCATAATATTCCGTTATATTTTTCATACATATATCACAATACAATTTTTATGTATATTCGTCAACTACAAAGTAAGCCATGGCTCACTTCAGACTGTAGACAAAGTCATGGGCATTGCCCCTGACTTTGTCTACAGTCTGAGGATGCCAAAAGATTTGGCATCCTTTTTCAAATCCCGCTTTAAGAAGTCTTATAGTGGAATTAGCATCGTATTTTAAACGATATATTCATTATAAAATACTACAGATGAAGTACTCTCTCCTGGATCTCCTGAGTTCTGCCCTGATTCCAGAACTGTGTACCTATATAACCACAGGTACGTCTTGCAACATTCATAGTCTCCTCGTCCTCGTTGCCACAGTTAGGGCATCTCCAAACAAGCTTACCGTCTTTGTTCTCAGCAATCTGAATCTCTCCGTCATAACCGCATTTCTGACAGTAATCACTCTTGGTATTAAGCTCCGCATACATGATATTATCATAAATATGCTGCATAACCGCAAGAACTGCATCTATATTGTTCTGCATATTCGGCACTTCAACATAGCTTACGGCTCCACCCGGAGAAAGCTCCTGGAACTTAGCCTCGAATGAAAGCTTAGAGAATGCATCTATCTTCTCTGTTACATGAACATGATAACTGTTAGTGATATAGTTCTTATCCGTTACGCCCTCAATCTTACCGAATCTCTTCTGTAAGCATTTCGCAAACTTATAGGTTGTAGATTCGAGTGGAGTTCCATAGATTGAGAAATCGATGTTAGACTCTGCTTTCCACTTTGCGCAGGCATCATTAAGATGCTGCATAACCTCCATGGCAAACGGTGTTGCCTCCGGATTGGTATGTGAAAGACCTGTCATATACCTTGTACACTCACAAAGTCCGGCATATCCAAGTGAGATCGTTGAATAACCGTCGAACAACAATCTGTCTATCTTCTCTCCGCGTTTAAGTCTTGCCAAAGCACCATACTGCCAGAGGATTGGCGCAACATCGGAAGGAGTTCCCAAAAGTCTCTCATGTCTGCACATAAGTGCCTTATGACAAAGCTCCAATCTCTCATCCATGATCTGCCAGAATTTATCCATATCACCCTCAGACGAGCAGGCAACATCAACAAGATTAATAGTTACAACGCCCTGGTTGAAACGTCCCCAGTATTTGTGTTTATTAGGATCATAATTCCCTGCATTTGCAATATTGCCTACACCTGCGTCGGTGAAACGATCCGGTGTTAAGAACGAACGACAACCCATGCAGGCATATACATCGCCGCCCTTTAATTTCTTCATTATCTTCTCTGATATATAGTCAGGAACCATTCTCTTAGCCGTACAGGTAGCTGCCATCTTTGTAAGGTACCAGTACTTGGTTCCCTCTCTTACATTATCTTCCTCTAAGACATATATAAGCTTAGGGAATGCCGGTGTGATATACACGCCCTTCTCATTCTTGACTCCGAGTATCCTCTGGCGAAGCATCTCCTCAATGACCAGCGCAAGATCATCACGCGTCCTTCCCTCCGGAACCTCATCAAGATACATAAATACCGTAACAAACGGTGCCTGACCGTTAGTAGTCATCAACGTGATCACCTGATACTGAATCATCTGAACACCACGTTTGATCTCCTCGCGAACACGGAGCTCTGCAATCTTTGCGATCTGATTGTGATCAAGGGCAAGTCCTGCCTCCTCGAACTCCTCCTGTACCATTTTAAGATATTTCTTACGGCTTACATCAACAAATGGTGCAAGATGCGAAAGTGTAATACTCTGTCCACCGTACTGCGAGCTGGCGATCTGCGCGATTGACTGGGTTGCTATATTACATGCCGTTGAAAAGCTCTTCGGCTTATCGATCATAGTCTCGGAAATAACCGTACCGTTCTGCAGCATATCCTCAAGATTGACAAGACAGCAGTTATGCATATGCTGTGCAAAATAATCCGAATCATGGAAGTGGATAATACCCTCCTCATGAGCCTTAACCACATCCTCAGGAAGAAGAATACGCTTTGCAATATCCTTACTTACCTCTCCTGCCATATAATCCCTCTGGACACTGTTCACAACAGGATTCTTGTTGGAGTTCTCCTGCTTGACCTCCTCATTGTTGCACTCGATAAGACTTAATATCTGCTCGTCTGTCGAATTAGCCTTACGTACAAGTGCTCTGGTATAACGATAAGTAATGTATTTTCTTGCAACAGCAAAAGCATGCTCCTCCATTATCTCATCCTCTACCATATCCTGGATCTCCTCCACGCTTGCCGTCCTGCTCATGCTGCTGCAGGTAAGTGTAACCTTCTTGGCAATCTCATTGATCTGTTCTCTGGTTAATCTGTCCTTCTCAACAACCTCTTTGTTGGCTTTCGCTACAGCGGCAACGATCTTACTGATATCAAACTCGACCTCTGTTCCACTTCGCTTAATAATTTTCATTTCTACCTTTCCCTCCGACTAAGATAAATAACGATCTTATACTATATATGAGTAAGCATCAAGAAGGCAGGTTCCGTCCCACCCAATAAGACCCCTTGATATTCCGTCCTTTGTCATCCCTGACACAACATCTTGTGTTATTCTACACCTTGCCACAACAAATTGCAAGGGCATTTTTCGAGCTTTTTGGACAAAAAATGTGCAATCTTATGTAAACACGTTACCCTTGTATAGATTGCACAAATTTTTTCAGCATTATACCAAACTGTGAATTTTCACTCTTTTTTCACGCTGCCTTCCGGCTTTGTGTGTTTTGCTTACGAAGGTGTCGTTTTTCCGCGTTTGCGCGAAATCAGCACCTATGCTCTTTAGCTCACTTAACCTTAACAGTCACCGTCTTTGACCAGTCAGAGCATATCTTATCACTTCCAACCTTCTTGTAGCTTCTTACTCTGATATAGTATTTCTTTCCTTTTTTAAGAGAAGGTATTGTCTTAGTGATCGTTTTATAGTTCTTGACCGTTTTAGTTCTCGTGGTTACCGAGCTGTCCCTGAAATCAGCATATCTTGAATACTGTATATAGTATCCGTCCGCCTCCGATCTCTTCTTCCACTTAAGCGTTATAGCTCTGTTAGCTGTCTTCTTTTGTGTGAATTTGGTAGCTCTTGGTTTGATCGTATAATAAGCAACGGCACTTCCTAAGTAACAGCCTGCGTCCTTGGCAGTAACAGTGACCGCCGCATAACCTACCTTTTTACAATCTGTATATGCCACCGTATAATCAGAACTGTTAACAAGTTGACCATCCACATCATAGACTCCGACTATTGCAGGCTTTCGTGCATTACCTGACCATGTCATTTCAGTATTATCGATAGCAACACTTACAAGATTACCTGTACGGTATTTGAATCTGATTCCATGATTTACAGCGTATG
>OMSZ01000267.1 GCA_900313855.1 uncultured Eubacteriales bacterium | reverse complement strand
GTAAGATAAGATAATCCCTGCCTGTTCATCACTTCACAAACGTTATGATAAACCAGGTATATTTTCCAACTTCACTTCTTACTTTAATACTTCCGCCCATACCCTCGATAATGGACTTTGTAAGGGACAGCCCGATACCGACACTGTTGGGATTGACATCACTGTTGACACGGTAGAACCGCTTGAAAATGTTAGGAATCTCATCCTCGGCAATTCCCACACCCTCATCCTTTACATATATACGGCAGAAGGCTTTGGTATCCTCGACCTCGATACTGATATCCTTTCCCTTATCAGAGTAATCGGACGCATTCTTGAGCAGATTGATTATTGCCTCTGTAAGCCATTCACCATCACAGTTTATATTAACAGCATCTTCACACTTTATGGAAAGCTTCTGTTCTCTTCCTTCTAGCAGGTACTTTACCCCATCCGACGCATGCTCAAGCAGAGTGGGTAAATGCTGTCTCTTCACATCAAAAACAATCGCGCCTGCCTCAATACGCGCAAGCTTTAACATCGAAAGCACCATCCATTCCATGCGTGATAGCTGATTAGAGGCTTCATTTAATATCTGCTTCTGTTTCTCAGGCTCAGTCACCTTGTCATCGGTAAGCAGGTCGATAAACACATTGAGCGAAGCAAGCGGTGTCTTTAACTGATGAGAGATATCGGATATTATATCCCTTAAGAATATCTTCTCATTTAATTCCCTGTCCCTGCTCTCCTTAAGGATTCCTACCATCTGATAAAGCTTTGTGTAGAGCATACCAACCGTACCCTCTTTGTATTCCTCACTGATAAGCTCTTTGTCAGAATTGATGACATCATCCATTATCTGCGATATATTCTCCATATCATTTAAAACTCTGTTATAGTGCAGATACAAAATGATATATAATAAGACAAGGATTGCAGCCACAATGAAAAGAAGAACAATATTGTTATGCGTAAAAGCACCCTCAAGTGCATACCCCACACCCGCAAATACAATAAGACCTGTCGCCGCTACTATAAAATATAATATTGTAAAACGATTTCTCTCATAGCTGTTTTTCACTTAATTATAATCCTCAAACTCTCATGCTTCAATGATTTCAAATATCTCCGGAAGTCGCACGCCGCAAAAGTGTTGATTATTCCTGTAACACATAATTAACCATCTTCACTTCTGCACAAAACGATATCCTACACCTCTAACCGTCTCAATAAATGATGCATCATCAGAAAGCTTATTACGAAGTCGCTTCATATATACAGACAGCGTATTATCATCAATATAATTATCCTCTGTATCATAAAGCCGCTCAAGAAGCTGCGTTCTTGTAAGCACCTGGCCCTCGTGTATCAGAAGCTCACGCAGAAGGCGAAGCTCACTCGGTGTGCAGTCAACTATCTCGCCATTATTATACAGAAGGAATCTGGCATTATTAAACTCATGTGTACCGAAGATATATATGTCATTCTTTCCGAATTCTTTATCAGAACTGCCGTCATTACCTAACCCTTCGGCAGATTGGGACATAAGTCTGCTTCTTCTCAGATTAGCAGCAATTCTTGATAATAACTCCTTTACCCTGTACGGCTTTGTGACATAATCATCAGCACCAAGCTCTAAGCCCTGAACAATGTTAGCCTCCTCACCGACAGCGGTTAGGAATATTATCGGAACCATATTGCCTTTATTCCTTATCTCCCTGCAAAGCTCATAACCGTTTCCGTCAGGCAGCATAACATCAAGCAGAAGAAGGTCAGGCAAAGAAGCTTCCATCACCATCCTTGCCTCTGCCACATTCTTAGCCTTTAAGACCTCATATCCTTCCGCCTGTAACGCAAATTCAGTTCCCATCGCAAGCGCAAAATCATCCTCTACAAGTAAAATCTTCATATAACCAATCCTCTTCCAAATAATACATCTACTTTAAGAATTCAACAACAAAATCATACACCCTCTTTGTCGAAGAGATTGACAGTCTTTCGTTATATGTGTGTATGTCTGTTATATCAGGACCCATTGCAACACAATCAAGACCTGGAATCTTAGCTGCTAACAATCCGCATTCAAGCCCGGCATGTATTCCCTCAACAACAGGCTTTTTACCGTACATCTTCTCCCACAATTTGACCGCTCTTTTACGCACTTCTGAATCCTCTACGTATTCCCATGCAGGATAATCACCCTTAAGCTCAACGTTTCCGCCAAGTACCGATGCCAATTCTTCTAATTGCCTTACCACATACTCTTTTCTCGTTGTCACACTGCTCCTGACAGCATGCTGAGCGAATAAATGATCCTTCTTAAGCTCTAATATACCTATATTCAATGATGTCTCAACAAGACCTTTAACGGACATACTCATATTCTGTATTCCGTCCGGAACAGTCATGAGATATGTGGTAACTTTATCTCTGCTCTCATTAGAAAGAACATAAGCGCTGTTTCCATTTTGTATTATTCTCACATCAGAATCGCTGTCTGTTGACGCAATCTCAGTTTGTTTTTCAAGCTTAATCATAACATCAGGATCCGATACAGCGTATTCATTCTTAAGAATACCGTTAAGCTCATTTATAACGCTATTAAGCTTTTCTTCACTATCCTGATCATCATTTACTATCCCGATAACCGCCTCTGCCAGAATCGGAATTGCATTATCCTTCTTTCCACCGCGAAGATCCGCAACAACAAAATTAACCTTAGTTAAAATTTCATTTAACGCACGTCCCAAAAGCTTGTTGGCATTAGCCCTGCCCTTATCGATCTCGCAGCCCGAATGACCGCCCAAAAGACCGGTTACCGACAGCCTGTACCACATATCAGGTTGATCCGGAATACTTACCCAACTGACAGGAATAGTCACATGCGCAGATACACCTCCGGCACAGCTTGATAAGAATATTCCCTCGTCCTCGGAATCGAGATTGAGCATCCTGTGACCTTTAAGCATTGAAAGATCAATGCCGTTAGCTCCCTCCATACCAACCTCCTCGGAAACGGTAATTATATATTCAAGCGGCGGGTGTGAGATACTCTCATCATCTGCAATTGCCAGCATATAAGCAACTGCTATTCCGTCATCTCCACCAAGGGTAGTATCCTTGGCATATACATAATCCCCGTCAACCATAAGCTCTAAGCCTTCTTTTTCCATATCCTTATAAACGCCGGGGCGCACCTCGCACACCATATCCATGTGTCCCTGCAAAATTACAGGCTCCTCATTTTCCCTGCCCTTACTTGCCGGCACCTGCATGACAACATTATAAAGCTTGTCCTGATAGCATGTGATATTTCTCTCCTTTGCAAATCCGACAAGATAATCGCTTACCGCCTTCTCATGATACGACCCTCTGGGTATCCTGCTTATCTCCTCAAAATAATAAAAAACCTTCTCCGGCTCAATTCCCTCTAAAGATCTCATTTTTCTTCTCCTCTCTTATCTTCTTCAATGATAGACGTTTG
>OMSZ01000266.1 GCA_900313855.1 uncultured Eubacteriales bacterium | reverse complement strand
GGTATTGTAAGAGGAAAGACAGATTACGGATCAATCCTATATTGAAAAAAGAGATGGTTGTCGGTTCAAGAAGCATGAAGATGTCATGGGCAATAATGGCAGTATGTGGAATATTAACGGCGATCGTTGTATTTATACTGTTGATAAACAGCTATACAAGCTCAGACGGGATAGGATACTCATATAGAAGCCTTATAGTTTTGTTTCCTGTGCTTGGATGTACGGAATGCGGACTTTTAAGCCTTATGATACCGGTAATAACATCAGGCTCGATATCAGGAGAGAGAGAAAAACAGACACTTGATATTATGTTAACCACACCGGTGTCGCCAATGTCAATTGTAACAGGAAAGCTCTGGTCGGCTATGATGATCGTTATGATGTACATGATAGCAAGCGTTCCGGTTATGGCTATTGCCTTTATTCTGGGAGGTCTATCATGGATCAATCTTTTTGGACTTTTCATCATGCTTTTATATCTTGGAATATATGTCGGAAGTGTAGGTATATTCTGTTCTTCATTTGTTAAGAAATCTATTGCCGCAACAATACTTACGATCGTTATAGGCGTAGGAATATTAGTGGGAACAACACTTGTTTACTATATCGGATTTATTATTATCAATGCTTATAAAGTGAGTACGGGGAATGCTTTCGATACAGAGTTAGGACCGGTTTTTGTATTTCTCTTTAATCCATATTCGCCTATATTTGATTTCATGGTAAGAGCACTTTCGGATTCGAGTATATATGAGATAATGAAAGATTTTTCCAAGAATCCTTTCATGTTAGTGATATACAGATTCTGGATTCCCATTTCAATGTCTATTAATCTATTAATATCTTATATGTTTTTAAAATTAGCCGCAGGTAAAATTAACGGTAAGGTTGTTAGAGGCAGGAAGAAAAATGGATAAAAAGATATTAACATTTGTTAAGAAGGTTAGAGGACGTATAAGGACACGGATAATGGCAGACCGGATGTTGACATTTCTGGTCGCAGGCTTTTTCGTGTCTGTACTTGTTATGCTATTAGCCTTATGGGTGCCTATATATTATGCCATACCAATTTCCGTTGGTGTGGTTTTGTTGTTTTTGACTGCCGGTATAATTTCAGGATTTAGAAAAACTCCGACTTTAGTTAAAGCAGCACTTTGTGCTGATGCAAAGGGACATAAGGAAAAGATCACCACAGCGTTAGAGCTTGCCGGACAATCTGATGCGTTTAGCGTTCTGCAGAAAAAGGATGCTGTTAAAGTGATTGATGATTTTTGTATCAGAAAGGAATTTCCTATAATTCTTTCCTGGAAAAAGAGTGTGCTTTTTGTCGGGCTGGCGGTCTTGTTCGTGGGCATTTCCCTAATCGACACCCCTGCAAAGAGACTTGCCATAACTAAGCATGAGGTTCATAAAGAGGCTTTAGAGGAAATAGCCAAATTAGAAAAGGTTCAGAAGGAGCTTAGGAAGTCGGATGGTATTGACAAGGTAAAGCTTAGTGAGGTTGATGGTCAGATCGAGCAGGCAAAGCATGATATGAGAAAGGCTGATTCCATAGAGGATCTGAAAAAGGCTGAAGACAGGATCACCAAGAAAATGGAAATGAGCGCGGAAACATTTAAAGATGCTTCTGCAAAAAAAGCATTAGAAAAAGCGGTTGCTCAGAATAAGGCAGATCAGGCAAAGCGGATGGAAGAGGCTATGAAGGAAGCCGAAGACGCAATGGCTAAGGCTGCAGAGGGTAATGATAAGGCTAAAAAGGAGGCTTATGAGAAGTTAGAAAAAGCAGCGCAGGTGTCAGGTGATGATGCACTTAAACAGGCTGCGGATAAATATAAACAATCAGACTATTCTACCTTCGATCATATGACTGCAGCCAATGCACTGAAAAAAGCGCAGTCAAAAAATAATAATACCGATATGGCTGAAAATTCTTCCGGTAAACAATCCGGGAATGCGAATGGATCTGATGATAAAAAGGGCGGTGAGAATGGAAGCAATGATCAGAGCGGTAATTCCGGAAGCCGGAGTGATTCAGATAAAAATGGGCAGAATAATAAAACAGGTGAAAACAAACAAGAGGGAAATAACAAGGAACAGAGCGGACAGCAGAAAAGCGAAGGGAACAACGGACAGGGAAACAACGGACAGAGCGGTCAACAGGGTGATCAGAATGGAAGCGGTGAAGGCTTAAGTGAAGGTGAGACCGGTTCTGATAGCGGCAGCAATGGTAACGGAAGTGGCCCCGGCTGGAATCGTGGCAGCAAGACAGGTTATGAGGGCAAGGCTAAGGTTAATGAAAACATTACCGTTCCTGAAGGTGAGATTGGAGATGATGAGGATCTTTCCGGCAAGTCTAACGGTAATGAGTCAAGCACCTATCAAAAAAGCAGCCAGGCTAATACCTGGTCGGGTAATAAGGTAAGCTACGGGCAGGTTTCAGGGCAGTACAAGGATAAAGCATATAAGAAGGTTAACGGCTCAAGTTACCCTTCTAAGATGAAGGAAAAAATAAGGGATTATTTTGATGGGTTGGAGTGAAATTTAGAAAACAAATTTTATTTTTGGTATAATAAATAGAACGAAAGGAGTTGTTCGGGACATGAGTGATTTGAAAAAAGATATATTGATTGCTGGCGTAAATGGTGCCGGTAAATCTACTTTATATCAGACTATGGATTCTCTTAAAAATATGCCGGGGATTAATACGGATGATAAAATAATGCAGCTAGGAACTTGTGAGAATAGAGAACATTTAATAGATATGCAGGAAGAATTACTCAGATTCGGTACAAGATTTCCGTCACCTTCCGGGGCGTCTTACTATTTAGGTGATGACGGAACACCGTGGACAGACAGACCAAGGGAGACATGGATCACGTGCAGGATGGCACATGTCTACAGTATCGGCGCGATACTTTCTTCCGGCGAAGATGAAAAGGAATACAAAAAACTGTCTGAATCAGCCATAAGAGGTCTGCTAGGTGAATTAAAGGATGATGTTAATGGAGGATGGTACGCAGGAATTAATGCGGATGGTTCTATTATTGAATCAAAGCAGTGTTATGCTCATGCATTTGTGATACTCGCGGCGACTTCGGGTATCTTAGCCGGTATTAAGGAGGCTTATGGTCTGCTTGATGAAGCGGTTGCTGTATATGATAGGTATTTCTGGGATGAAAAAGAGGGACTTGCGGTTGATACTTGGAATACGGATTTCTCCGGTCTTTCAGATTATCGTGGAATAAATGCCAATATGCACTCTGTAGAGGCATTTCTTGCTGTTTATGATGCGGTAGGAGATAAGAGATATCTTGAGCGTGCGGGAAGAATTATAAAAAGGGTTGTCACATGGGCACAGAATAATAACTGGAGAATTCCGGAGCATTTCAAAGAGGATTGGACACCTGACCTTGACTGTCAGAAGGAAACACCGGATGATCCGTTCAAACCATATGGTGCCACTCCGGGACACGGTATAGAGTGGGCAAGGCTTATAACGCAGTGGGCCTTTGCCATGTATGGTGATATGAATAAAAATGGATTGGCAGATGCCGATAAACAGGCTTTATTAAAAGCTGATGATAATATCAGAATATATATTGATGCTGCCGTTAATCTGTATAACAGGGCAATCAGCGACGCATGGAACTGTGACGGAGACAGAGGTATAGTTTATACCACGGATTGGGAGGGCAGACCGGTTGTGCAAGACAGAATGCATTGGACTTTAGCGGAGGCGATCAATACATCGGCAGTTTTATATAAGGTTACGGGTGATGAGGTGTATTCTTCAAATTATTCGGAATTCATGCAATATCTGGATGAGGTTGTGCATGATAAGGTCAACGGTTCATGGTATCATCAGCTTGATCGTAATAATCAGCTTATGGGAACTGTATGGCCGGGTAAGTCGGACATTTATCATGCCCTGCAGGCTATGTTAATTCCATATAATACGAGGATTGATGTTTCGATTGCGAAAGCGGTCAAAGAAGGGTTTATTGATATTTAAGATTTAGGTAATTGTGAAACTTGTCAATGCTTAATAATATGTACAAAAGCAAGAAGGAGAGGTTTCGCAATCGTTCAAAGTTAAAAGATATAAGAGGAGAAGAAGGATGGATGAGAGACAGTTACAGGAGATGATAGATAAGGTAAAGGCGTGTGAGGCAGAGATAGGGAAGGGCATTATCGGTCAGCGGGATATAATAAGACAGGTGATGCTTGCGATATTATCGGATGGTAATGTGCTGCTTGAGGGTGTTCCGGGACTTGGAAAGACAGAGCTGGTAAAGACGATATCCAAAGTTATGTCAACCTCATTTTCGCGTATTCAGTTTACGCCTGATCTTATGCCGGCTGATGTTACAGGAACTAATCTGATAATCAAGCAGGATGGCAATAATGTATTTCAATTTGAACCGGGACCGATATTTGCCAATATTGTTCTTGGTGATGAGATCAACCGTGCAACTCCGAAAACACAGTCGGCTCTCTTAGAGGCGATGCAGGAAAAAACTGTGACTGTAGGAAAGACAACCTATGAGCTTCCGGCACCATTTATGGTGCTTGCTACTCAAAACCCTATTGAGAATGAGGGAACATATCCGCTTCCGGAGGCGCAGCTTGACAGATTCTTATTCAAGCTGTTAGTGGATTTTCCGACTAAAGAAGAATTGAAGCGGATAATGAATATAACCGTAACAAATGAAAAGGTTAACATAACACCGGTAATGACAGGCGAGGACATACTTGCCATAAGAACCGTTATCCGTGATATGCCGATAGCAGAGGCGGTTATGGATTACGCTATGAGTATAGTGGTTGCAACACATCCGGAGAATGAGTCAGCCCCTGAGGTTACTAAGAAATATGTTGAGGTAGGTTCAAGTCCGCGTGCGGCACAGGCGATCGTCAAGACTGCCAAGGCTAGAGCATTCATGGAGGGGCGTTATAATGTGGCCTTCGAGGATATCAAATTTGTTGCCTATCCTGCTCTGCGTCACAGACTTGCACTCAATTTTGAAGCGGTTTCGGATGGAGTGAGTGCTGATAAGATTATAACTGAGATAATTGCTGCTTTAGGTAATTAATGAGATTATTACAAATATGACTGCTATTTTGATAATTAACGAGGTTGACATAATATGAATGAGGGCTTGTTCGACCATAATTTTTTTGAGAAATTAAATACGGTTAAAATGTCTCTTAATATGCGTCTTAGCCAGGGAATGAGCGGAAGCAGGAAATCAAGCGCAAAGGGAAGTTCGGTCGAGTTTTCCGATTTTCGTGAATATATGCTCGGTGACGATATCAGAAGAATAGACTGGAATGCTTATGGAAGAACGGATAAGTTGTATATCAAGCAGTTTATGGAGGAAAAGGAGGGTCTGTTCAGATTCTTTATTGATGCGAGTTCTTCCATGGAATTTGGTGAATATAAGAAATCGGTTATGGCGCTGCGACTTAGCGCTGCTCTTTCATATATCATAATGAATAATCTCGATAGAGTATTTATCAATGAGCTTAGAGAAAGTTCTATCGTAAAGGGCAAGGGGATGTCGGGAGGAGCTGCATTCTCTCATTTATTACGTGACCTTGAAAGGATAGAGTTTTCCGGGAAGACGCATATTGCAAAATGCATTTCCTCCTATGCTGTTCCAAGAGGAGGAGTGTCAATAATAGTAAGTGATTTCCTTGATCCTGACGGAATCGAGGGCGCGGTCAAATACCTTGTGAGCCGTAAGCAGACTGTTGTGCTTATTCAGATACTTGCAAGGGAAGAGATAGATATAGACTATGAAGGCACAGTCAATATATTGGATATGGAAACCGATGAGAGGGTAAAGATCACAATGTCAAATGCGGCGATTAAGAGTTATCATGAAAGACTTGCCGGAATGAAGGAGGAGCTTACACGGATATCGCGAAAGTATGGTGCCCACTATGTGAGTGCGGTATCCGATGAAGATATAGTAGAGGTAATGCTCTCGGGTTTCTCGGGCATACTTGCGGGAATAAAGGCGTGAAATCTGGGTTTATCGAGCGAAACTCTTGTAAGCTATGTTCGCTTGCAGTTTGTTTGAGGCTTTTATTATGGCGTGCGCTCGGATAAAAAAATTAATTGT
>OMSZ01000264.1 GCA_900313855.1 uncultured Eubacteriales bacterium | reverse complement strand
TAGAAAATTCATTAGATGAATTAAGGGCAAGACAGAAAGCTTTAAGGCATGATTATGAAAAGATAAAGAGTATGCCTAAGCCGGAGCAAATTGACGATCACGAGATAGAATTAGTGTATAATCAATTCAAATCTGAGTTGGGTAGTGCAATAGTGAAATCTTTGAATGATGTTGTCGGATTCAAGAATAAAGTTGAGAATTTTCAACGTATGATACTTAATCAAAAAGCAAAAGAATTGGAGAAGCAGCTTAATGATATTGCAAATCAGATTAGAATATTAGACGAGGAATATTCTGAAAAATTAAAATTGATAGACGAAAAAGGTGTATTAAAGAATCTGAAAACAAGTTTGAAAATATATGAAGCAAAGAAAGATTCCGTTTCACATACAAAGTATTTATTTGATGAGTATGAGAAAAATGATAAAAAGAAAAGACAACTGAAATTACAGAAAACTCAACAGATTGTTGATATTGATAATGATAAAGAGAATAATAAGCAGATTATTGATGATTTTAAGGATACTATTCTGGAAATCCATGAAGCAATTATGGGTAATAAAGAGTGTTCGTTTGATATACAAACAATAGATAAATCAAATAGTAAATCTCCTATTAAATTTAATCTTCGTATATATGATGATGGAAGTCATAGTGTCGATCGGACAAAAGTATTTATTTATGATATAGCATTATTATTTAATAAATACACAAGAGAAAGGCATCCCTTGTTTTTAGTTCATGATAATATTTTTGATGTTGATCAGGATACACTTGTACAGTGTTTAAATTATTTGTATAAGCAGGAAGAACAGTATCAGGACTTTCAGTATATTCTCACATTAAATAGAGATAAGATTGAGAATGAGGAACGAAGAAAAGTGATTGATATGGATATTACTGCTCATCAGGTTGCAGTTTTCACGAAAGAGAAGAAATTTCTTAAAAAAGATTATCAAGAGCTGGAAAAACAATGAGTGGATAAGGGCGGGGTTTCTCGCCCTTTATGTTAGATGGATGATATTGGATGCATTAATTGTATATTATGATGAAACAGGGGATGATGGTGTAGCACTGAATCTAATCTCAAATAAAAACACCACCTACGGCGCATTCGCATTTTCAGTGGTTCATTATTATTGTATTATGAAATTAGTTGTCTGTCAAATATATTAATTCAAAAGATGGATTAAGTTGATTAAGAAAAAGAGGATGTTTATGAATTATTATATAAGGGATATTAAGCAAAGTGAAGAAACTATCAAGAATTTATCTCTGGGAGAATTGGTTGATAGTAATCTTCATCGTATGCCAAAGAGTTTGTTCAAATATTATAGTACAGCTATCATACAGCATATTACTTATAATGTACTGGAAGAAAAGTATGAAACGGATATATTTACAGAACCTACAATTAAAGGAAAACTGGATGTTAATGCGATGAAGACACAGAAACATCTGTATGACCATGTTGTATATGATTCTGAAAATGAGAAGAGGTTTGTAACAAACTTAGACACTGATACTGCTGTTGCAGTATATGTAAAATTGCCTAACGGTTTCTATATTACAACACCTGTCGGTCATTATAATCCTGATTGGGCGATTGCTTTTTATGAGGGAAGTGTAAAGCACATATATTTTGTGGCAGAAACTAAAGGCTCGTTAAAATCAATGGAATTGCGAGGTGTAGAGGATGCAAAGATTGCTTGTGCGAGGGAACATTTCAAGGCTATCAGTGGTGATGATGTGGTGTATGAAGTTGTAGATGGATATGATGAACTGTTGAAATTGGTGAGGGAGTAACTAAATTAATTGGGAAAAAGGTTATGACGAGTAGACTTAAGAAGTAGGCAATGGTGGCGGTTCCTTTTATTATGTACACAGTATTCCGGCATTGATGTGATTGTATAAAAGGAAAGAGAATAAGGTATTACTATGGACAACAACGAACAACTCCACATACGCGGATTAAACATTAATTGGGAAAAGATTTCCCCTAGAAGCTACCTTCGAGGTATAGAATCAATTGCAGAACTTGATTACCTGCAATTCCATAAGCCTATCACATTCTTTGTGGGAGAAAATGGCAGTGGGAAGTCAACTATGCTGGAGGCAATAGCGGTAGCTTATGGTTTTAATCCGGAAGGTGGTACAAAGAATTATAATTTTTCGACTTATGATTCACATTCGGAGCTGTGTGATGCCATCCGGCTGATCAAGGGGGTACACAAGCCGGGATGGGGATATTTCCTCCGTGCTGAGAGTTTCTACAATGTTGCTACTGCCGAGGATGAGTATAGCAGAGAACCCGGTGGGGTGCCGCAGCATTACCATGAGCAGTCACATGGCGAGAGTTTTCTGGCGATGGCACAGAGCAATTTCAAGACAAACGGTGTATATCTTTTGGACGAGCCGGAGGCTGCGTTGTCACCACAGAGACAGCTTACATTGCTGCTTGAGATTGTCAGGTGCGCTCGGGCAGAATCACAGTTTATCATTGTGACACATTCTCCCATTCTGCTTGGGATACCGGATGCAGAGATCCTTTCATTTGATAACGGGAAGATTCATGCCTGCAGTTATGAGGACACGGAAAGCTATCAGGTGACGGAGATGTTCATCAATAACAGGGAACAGATATTGCATAGTCTTTTGAATGTTGATGATTGACCAAAATATGAAGTGAAATATAAAGAAAATTACGGCATGGTTAAGTCAATATAGCAACTTAAAAAATCAGAAAATAAGGAGGAAATTTATGGGAGCACTGGCAGATAAAGCAGTAGAAAATCACAAGAGTTTTTATTCATGTTCGGGTGCAGTGTTATGTGCATTTGCGGATAAAATTGGGATTGATGAGGCAAAGGCAAAAGAAATTTCCGGACCTTATGCAGGCGGCAGAATGGGCAAATGCGGTGCGATAATGTCCGCAGAGCATGTTCTCAGGGAAATGTTTGGTGATGAGGCGGATGCAAAGATTGCAGAATTTGAGGAATCATTTATTGCAGCAGACAAAGGCTCCGTGATGTGTGCAGACCTGAGGGGCAAGATCCCCGGCTCTTGCAGAGCCTGTGTAAGGGACTCGGCGAGAATACTTGAGGAGATGTCGGTAAATCATAACTGAATCAAATATGTTTCCACTGTAAGAGCGTTCACATGAAAATGAATGCTCTTATTTTTGCGACAAATTAGATGTAGAGTATTGACTCACCTCCGGCAATTTATATGCATATAATAAATGGAGACTTTGTGGAGGTGGGACTATGGCAAATCCCACGATTATAATTGATGCGGGACATGGCGGTTATGATAACGGTGCTTCCGATAATGGAAGACTTGAGAAGGATGATAACTTAAGACTTGCTTTGGCGGTTGGTGAAATTTTAACCGCGGATGGTTTTCCGGTTGTATATACGAGAACAGAGGATGTCTATCAGCGGCCTATTGATAAAGCCGGGATCGCCAATGAAAGTGGAGGAGATTATTTTGTTTCCTTTCACAGGAATGCAAGTCCGGAGAGGAATACTTATAGCGGTGTTCAAACATTGGTGTATTCTGATGAAGGGATTAAGGCTGAGCTTGCCAGGAGGATAAATGAGGAACTTGGTAAGCTTGGCTTTAATGATCTTGGTGTGCAGGAGAGGATCAATCTTGTAGTGCTTAGAAGAACCAGGATGCCGGCTGTGCTTATAGAGACAGGATTCATTAACACGGATGCAGATAACGAACTTTTTGATGCACGTTTTGATGAAATCGCTTATGCAATTGCAAGAGCAATTGAAGAAACTGTGCAATCTTAAGAAAACTTTATATATTTTATAGTTGCTTTTTTATTTTTGTGTGATATTCTATGATTATAAGCGGTTTACATAAGTGTATGATGCTTATTTATGTGAAAAACCGACCGAAGTGGGACGAAGATAAACATATGGAGTCTATAGGCGGTATGAATGATCATATAGTGTTCATGTGTAAGTTGACAGAAGGTCGGTTGACATAATGTAGTGCTTGGGATTGAAGTTGTCATAGATGAAGGAACGATGAAATAATCATGAATATACATAGATTGAAAAGAAAGCTTAGGAGGGGCGGACGACGTTTAATCCGCAGATTCAATAAGCGGCTAAGAAGAAGGAGAAAACACAGACACAATAGTAAACGACGGGAATTGATAAGCGATGAGCTTAGGGAACGGCTTTCATACAGCAAGTTGTTCTATGTAGTCTATGTAGTTGCTGTTAGTCTGTTATGCATAATAATGTCTCAGTTTTCGCCCAACAGCAGTTTTAAGAAATGGTACTATGAATTGACACATAAAGAAACTGTCAATAAAGGCGTAGCGAGAGAAGAAAACGTGAAGGAAGTTGATGCTAATGTCGGAAGATTTCTGACAAAATACAGATATAGAAAGTTTGGTCCGACTAATCCTGAGGAGATAGATCCGAATGCTCCTATGATCGCATTTACATTTGATGATGGACCGAGTGCGAATTCAACCAAGAGAATATTGGCAGCGTTAGAAGCAAATTATTGTCATGCAACATTTTTCGTGGTAGGACGTCAGACAGAGCAGTTTCCGGAAGAGCTGCAGGCTATCCTTGCGCAGGGGAGCGAGATTGGTAATCATACAGCCGATCATAAGAAGCTTACCGATCTGTCGGAGGATGATATGAGGCAGCAGCTCGAAGGCGTTGACAAATCAGTAGAGAAGGCTACCGGTGAGAGAACTACGGTGATCAGACCGCCATACGGAGCTTATGATGAAAGAGTTCTTGGCTTACTTGATAAACCG
>OMSZ01000181.1 GCA_900313855.1 uncultured Eubacteriales bacterium | reverse complement strand
TAATTCATGAATCTTATTACGGTTCTCATCTATTGAAATATTGCACTGTTCAAGAACAGTCTCAATACGTTCATATTCATTCTTAGTATCTTCAAACTCCTTCTTAAGACGTTCACTGTCCTCATTAACGATCTGAAGCTTTTCCTCATTCTCTTTAAGGTCATTCTCAATACGCTCATTTTCCATAAGGAAAACATTGACATCAAAGCGTTTGAGCTCACCCTTATATAAAAGGTATTTCTTAGCCACCTCAGATTGTTTCTCAAGTGGACCCACCTGTTTCTCTAACTCAGACAAAATGTCGTTAACACGTGACAGATTCTCCCTCTCTGCAGCAAGAGACTTCTCTGTTGCAGCCTTATTCTTCTTATATTTGACAATACCGGCAGCCTCATCAAAAAGCTCACGTCTCTCGTCAGGTTTTCCTGAAAGAATACGTTCTACCTGACCCTGTCCGATTATGGAATAACCCTCTTTACCGATACCTGTATCAAAGAACAATGCGTTGACATCCTTCAAACGGCTGACAACACCATTGATAAGATACTCACTCTCACCAGAACGATATACTCGTCTTGCTACAGTAACCTCCTCATAATCGATTGGCAATGAGTGGTCGCTGTTATCTAAGGTTATCGCAACATAAGCCGAACCATGCGGTTTCCTAAGCTCAGTTCCGGCAAATATAACGTCCTGCATATTAGAACCACGCAGCTGCTTTGCGCTCTGTTCTCCAAGCACCCATCTAACCGCATCACCGACATTACTCTTACCCGAACCGTTAGGTCCGACAATTCCGGTAATACCTTCATTAAATTCAAATACTATTCTGTTGGCAAAGGATTTGAATCCATATACCTCAATACTCTTTAAATACATAACTCTTTATCCATTCTATATTTCAATCTGTTAAAAAATAATAATCTTATAAGCCGCCTGCCATCTTCTTCAACTTGAGTATCGCCTCATAAGCAGCTCTTTGCTGAGCATTTTTCTTGGATCTGCCCTCACCGGTTGCAAGCTTAACATCATCAACAAGGACATCCATAACATAACACTTATTATGATCGGGACCCGACTCACTTACCTGCATATAGGTCACGACACCCTTACCATCCTTCTGTACCATTTCCTGCAGAGTTGTCTTGGCATCATAAAACAGTGATTTGTGCTCAATATCCGTAAGAAGAAATGTCTTAACATATTTCTCCGAAGGCTCCATACCACCATCAAGATATATTGCTCCCAACACCGATTCAAACAGGTCGCAAAGTATTGAATCTCTATCTCTTCCGCCGGTCATTTCCTCACCCTTTGAAAGCAGTACATAATCTCCAAAGTGCAAAAACCGTGATACTGATGATAAGGTATATTCACATACTATTGACGCGCGAAGCTTAGTAAGCTTCCCCTCCGGCATATCCGGATATTCATGATAGAGAAACTCACTTGAGATAAGCTCTAACACGGCATCTCCCAGATACTCAAGCCGCTCATAGCTTTCCATATTACTGTTCTTTATCTCATTTATAAATGAACTATGAGACATTGCCTGCTTTAACAGCGCCTTATTCTTAAACTCATATTGGATATAATTCTCCAATTCCTTTTCGTTATAATTCAACATTTATCAAACTCCGATTTATTAACCTGATACTATTAAATAAACAAAAACAAATCAAAATTTTGTTATAGATAGTATTTCAACCATTATCCTTTAACAGAAATTCCTTGATCTTACCATTAATATCCTGTGATCTAAATGTCTCTACCTGGTAAAGAGCATTTTTGACTTCCTTATTGGTCGCATTGCCATGAATCTTAACCACAAGTCCGTTAAGACCCAAAAGCGGTGCTCCGCCGTATTCCGTTGCATCAAAGGTTTTAAGAGTTTTCTTAAGCTGAGGCTTTACAAGTGCCGCTCCAAATGTTGAAAGCGGTGTTGCCGTCATGCTCTTTTTGATCATGCCAAAAAGTCCTTTAGCAAGTCCCTCAGTAAGCTTAAGCATTACATTACCGACAAACGCTTCTGTTACTACCACATCCGCAGCGCCATAAGGGAATTCTCTAGCCTCAATACTTCCGATAAAATTAATATCATCACAGGCTTTAAGCAGCGGGAAGGTCTCTTTGACTAATGCGTTACCCTTCTCCTCCTCTGCGCCTATATTGACAATTCCGACACGGGGATTTTTAACTCCCACCACATATTCCATGTATATTGAACCCATTTTGGCAAACTGTACGAGATTAGACGGCTTTGCATCAACATTAGCACCACAGTCAATAAGAAGACAAACTCCATCCACTGTCGGAACAATAGGAGCAAGCGGCGCTCTCTCAATTCCTTTTAGTTTTCCTACTAAAACCTGTCCTCCAACTAACAGCGCACCTGAATTACCTGCTGAAACAATACCATCCGCCTTGCCTTCCTTAACCATCTTAAGTCCTATGACCATTGATGATTCCTTCTTCTGGCGAATCGCGTTAACCGGACTGTCATGAGTTGTTATCTCATCCGGCGCATGTACTATCTCTATTCTATCTTTAGGATATTCATACTTTGAAAGCTCTTCCTTTATCTTCTCTTCCGGTCCTACAATATAAACAAAAAGATTGTCCTTTTCTTTAACGGCATTAACCGCGCCAAGCACCATCTCGTGTGGCGAATTATCACCACCCATTGCATCTAGGCAGACCTTTGTGATATCTGACATAAAGCTTCCTCCATTTCTTCAATATCATACCCGCAAACATATTAGTCAAGACTCGCTCGCGAGTCTTGCGCGCCGGATTCGGGTCTGCTTTAGCAGACTCACTTCCTATTCGAATCCG
>OMSZ01000258.1 GCA_900313855.1 uncultured Eubacteriales bacterium | reverse complement strand
GATTCTGAATCTTGGAAATGATCTCTCTTACAAGACCTTCCTCGATGAGATCATCTGTGAGAACTGTATTAAGAGATACCGTGATACCCTTATCGGACTTAGTTGAAAGGCCCTCAGGCTGTACCATCTCAACGAGGAAATCCTCCTCGTTCATCTCAAACTCCTCACCATCAACGGTAATCTTAACAGGGCCTGCCTTAAGAGCTGCCATTGTCTCCTTACCGGGCAATGCTGCGATAACTTCCTTAGCTGCATTAAGTTTAGGACCGAACTTTCTTCCACAGGTTCTAAGCTGAGGCTTAAAGCTGTAATCAGTAAGCGTTGAAGCATCATCGAGCATCTTGATGTTCTTGATATTGAGCTCATCAAGAACGATGCCCTGATACTCTTCATCAAGCTTTGTATCAGATACGACATAGATCTCCGATACAGGCTGTCTGTTCTTGATATTGGCATCGGATCGTGCGTTACGTCCGAGCTCAACGATATTTCTAACGAGCTCCATCTCAGTCTCGAGGTTCTTGTCGATAAGAGACTCATCGGCAACAGGATAAGAACACATATGTACAGACTCGGGTGCATTGGAGTCAACGCTTCTTACAAGATTCTGATATACGGACTCTGTTACGAAAGGAACAAACGGTGCGCACAGTCTCGTGAACTGCTCGAGAACCGTATAAAGCGTCATGAATGCATCGATCTTATCCTTATTCATGTCGCCTGCCCAATATCTCTCACGGCCTCTTCTGACATACCAGTTGGAAAGCTCGTCAGTGAAATCCTGAATCATACGGGCTGCAGTCGTAATATCATAAGCCTGAAGCTTGCTGTCAACTTCCTTAATGAGCGAATTGAGCCTGCTTAAGATCCATCTGTCCATAGCACAGAGATTCTTAGTATCGAGCTAGTACTTTGTAGGATCAAAGTTATCGATATCGGCATACATGATATAGAAAGCATAAGTATTCCAGTATGTACCGATAAACTTGCTCTGACCAAGCTTAACGGACTCATGGGAGAATCTGTTGGGGAGCCAGGGAGCGCTTGTGCTGTAGAAATACCATCTTGCAGCATCAGCACCTTCAAGATTAAGAATATCCCAAGGATCAACTACGTTACCCTTGTGCTTACTCATCTTGATACCTTCTTCGTCCATTACGAGGCCCATTACGATACAGTTCTCGAAAGGAGCTCTTCCGAACAGAACCGTACTCTCGGCAATAAGCGAATAGAACCAGCCTCTCGTCTGATCCAAAGCCTCAGAAATAAACTGGCAGGGATAGTGGCTCTCGAAGTACTCTTTGTTCTCGAAAGGATAGTGATACTGGGCAAAAGGCATAGCACCTGAATCAAACCAGCAGTCGATAACCTCAGGCACACGATGCATCTCCTTGCCACAGTCCGGACATTTGATAGTAACTGCGTCAATATATGGTCTGTGAAGCTCTATCTCATCAGGACAGTTATCACTCATCTCCTTAAGCTCTGCAATAGAACCGATAGCATGGCGCTTTCCACACTCACACTCCCAGATATTAAGCGGAGTACCCCAGTAACGGTTTCTTGAAAGTCCCCAGTCCTGAACGTTCTCTAACCAGTCACCGAAACGTCCCTTACCGATAGATTCCGGAATCCAGTTAACCTTGTTATTATTCTTAACCAGGTCATCACGAACCTCTGTCATCTTGATGAACCAGGTATCTCTTGCATAATAGATAAGCGGAGTATCACATCTCCAGCAGAATGGATAATCATGTTCAAACTTAGGAGCATCGAACAAAAGTCCGCGGCTGTCAAGATCAACTAACACCTTCGGATCTGCATCCTTAACAAAAAGTCCTGCAAACGGAGTCTCCTCTGTCATGTTACCCTTACCGTCAACAAACTGTACAAACGGAAGGTCATATTTCCTTCCTACATTAGCGTCATCCTCACCAAATGCAGGAGCTATATGAACGATACCTGTACCGTCTGTCATAGTTACATATGAATCACATGTAATATAATGTCCCTTCTTATTCTGCTTTGCCGCAACATCTGCAGCACATGTAAATAGCGGCTCATACTCCTTGCGCTCAAGGTCTGTTCCTGCGTATGTCTCTAAAATCTCATAAGCCTTACCGTTCTCAAAGGGCTTCAAAGTATTGTCTTCCTCGCCCTCCTTACCTTTTTTCTTCCCGCCATTATTATCAGCGATCAGTTTGCCAAGCACCGTATCAAGAAGTGCCTCAGCCATATAATAGGTGTATCCGTCAACTGCCTTAACCTTGCAGTATCTCTCATCCGGGTTAACACAAAGAGCCACGTTTGACGGAAGTGTCCATGGCGTGGTTGTCCATGCAAGGAAATATGCATCCTCACCAACAACCTTAAAACGAACTATCGCAGAACGCTCTTTAACCGACTTATACCCCTGGGCAACCTCATGGGAAGAAAGAGGCGTACCACATCTTGGACAATACGGAACGATCTTAAAGCCCTTATAAAGTAAGTCTCTGTCCCAGATCTTTTTAAGAGCCCACCACTCAGACTCGATAAAGTCATTGTGATATGTTACGTAAGGATCATCCATATCAGCCCAGAAACCAACCTTGCCGGAGAACTCCTCCCACATTCCTTTATATTTCCAAACTGATTCCTTACATTTCGTGATAAAAGGATCAAGACCGTATTCCTCGATCTGCTCCTTACCGTCTATTCCAAGTAATTTCTCAACCTCTAACTCAACAGGAAGTCCGTGTGTATCCCATCCTGCTTTACGAATGATCTTATGCCCCTTCATTGTCTGATATCTCGGAATCATATCCTTGATAACACGGGTAAGCACATGACCGATATGCGGCTTTCCGTTAGCAGTCGGAGGTCCATCATAGAATGTATAGACCGGCTTTCCTTCCTTTTCTTTAATAGACTCCTCAAATATCTGATTCTTCTTCCAGAAATCAAGCGTCTTCTCTTCTCTCTCAACAAAGTTAAGATTGGTTGATACTTTCTCGTACATGTTATCGTTCCTTTCTGATACTTTATTATTCTGTTAATTATCCTTCTAATAGATCAGGTGATTACCTGTTATGTCTTTGTAAATCAGCACTTCGCTCATTCTATCACACATTTATATATATTTCAATTAAACATTATATAAGAAATACAGATTATTTATATATCGTTACTATTCATAATAGATACTTGTCACGGCAGTTATAACAATAAAGAAAATGCAATTGACGATATCTCAAAGAAGATGTATGATTATATCGTTCATGCAAAACATAAGCCAAATTATAAAAACTATATGCTTTATATCGGAGCGACGATCCGAGCAGAAATGAAGCATATGATCAACCTGTCAGGAGGAATATTATAATGATTCAAGATAATCGCCGGTTTTGGAAGTTATTATTATTCACCATACCGACATTAGGCATATACAGTATCTATTTCTGGTATCGGTTTACCAAGGATCTTAATGAGATGAACAAAGAGGAAAAGAAGATGAAGAACTACATACTTGTCCTCTTCCTTTCTCTTATAACCTTGGGAATATACCGTTGGGTATGGTTTTTCTATATTGCCGACCGTGTTCAGATGACGGGCGCCGAATTAGGAATCCGCATTAAACCCGGTCCAAGTATAACTCTTATATTGAAGCTCTTTGGAACCTTCATACTGATAGGTCCTTTTGTTGCTAATTACTTAGTGATCCGCAACATGAACAGAGTTGCCCGTGAATACAATAAGTATTATGGTCGTAAGGCTGTAAGCCGAAACAACACAGCAAACAACAACACATCCAATAACAATGCAGAAAGAAAGATGAAATAGCAAGATATAAATTAAAAGCTGTAATTAAAAAAGCTGCACACTAATATGATTAGTGCGACAGCTTTTTTCTCATGCTTCCTTTATATGAAGATACTTTTCCTTAGTAGCCTGCCCACCTCTTATATGCCGCTCTGCTTTATTGACATCGAGTACCTTACGCACCTCTGCCGCCAGCGCCGGATTGACATATACAAGCCTTTCTGAAACATCCTTATGCACAGTACTCTTACTAACACCGAATTGTTTAGCTGTCTGCCTCACTGTAGCATTAGAACTGATTATATATGTTCCTATCTCCATTGCACGTTCTTCGATATATTCCTTCACTGCAATCCTCAATACACTTGTTGTTACAGTGTATGCGGGATCACATCAATCTATTACACCAATATATCTCCATCAAATATCACGCAAAAGCTGTCAGATCAATGCAAGTATTTCTTCCTTCGGAATAACGCCGACACTTCTCTTAACCTCGGCTCCATTCTTGAATACGATCAACGTAGGTATAGACATTACCTTATACTTAAGAGCTATATCCTGCTGATCATCTACATTAAGCTTGCAAACCTTAAATTCCGAATGCTCTTCCACAATCTCATCTACCACCGGCGAAAGCATCTTACAAGGTCCGCACCAGCTTGCCCAAAAATCCACCAGTACAGGTACGTCACTACTTAAAACCTCTGTTTCAAAATTATCTGTCGTTGCAACTACTACTGCCATAATTAAATCCTCCTTATCAATATCTATAATAATCCCTTAAGCTCTTCAATAGATATTATAATCGTCTTAAGGTTATTATATTCTGCTCTTAAAAGCATATTGTCAAAAATCCTTCTTCCCTCTTCCGAGCTTGTAAGACTATCTGTCCCCTCAGGAAGGATTGCCGCAATTATATCCACTTCCGGATAATCCTTATCACTGTCATAAGGCTTATTCACAACCTTAACTCCCGGTATGTAGGCAAAAGAAGGCGCCCTGTCTTCATACATCTCCTCACAAATGCGTTTCTCCTGAAGGCAGAAGTACAATGTAGAATGTCTGCAAATCTCTGCCTCAAAGGTCTCCATACCATGGACAACTCCTCCACCCTTTGATACTGCTGATAATCCTATCAACACTCCAACATTCCCGGTCTTTGAAATTTCCTCTACAGCCTCCTTAGGTGAAGCAAAAATCACCCTTCCGGAAAACTTCTCACTTATTACATAATCTTCTGTTTCCTTTACCTTCAATAAATGTGTGTTTCTCCTGCTCTTATCAACAGACCTTTCAAGCTCAACTGTCCTCTCACAGTAATTCCTTAAATCCTCAAAATCCTTAACTCGTGCTTCCTTTTCCTGCTCGTAAGCTTCTGCATCAGTAAAATCTTTTCCCATAATGAATACCTCCATCATCTTAAAGACTCTCTCTTTAAAGTCTTTTATTTTATATGAACAGTATATCACATCCGCGGTACACTTTTTGGTACCACCAAAAACAATCAGATATTACCGATAGTTTTTCCTAAAAAAAGATTATACGTGTTTTCTACTATAGATAGTAACAAGAGCACCCATAATATCATACCATCTGGATCAGCATATCGTACTCCACATTCTTCCCGGGATTAAAATTCCATGTCAGATGCTCCTCGGTCATATGCAGTCCTAATCTGGTCTTAAGATCTATGATACACTGATATGCCCCTTCTACCGGATGATGCTCGTCATACTCATTACCGAAAACAGCCTTCTCATTAGAGCATTTGAGTATTGCCGAATTGATTATCGGAACAATCTTTGAATTCATTCCTTTGATATAAGTAAAAACCGCTCTGTTGTCGGGCGCCTTACCCTGAAACAATTGTCCCGTAAGATTAGCCGTTATAACATTTATAATATAAGAAAGCATAGACATAAGCTGACTGCAAACACCGATACATACTACAACATCATAGCCGCCTACCGGAAGCAGTCCGGCTTCAACAAGCTGATCCTCATGTGTGTACATTTTCTTCTCAAGCCTCTTAAGCTCATGGATCAGAAATACAGAAAACTTCTCCGGAGTCATGGAATTACCATACTCACTTACCCTGAAAAGAATATCATCGCAGAAGGTCTTCTGGTCCTCATTGGTGATTCCCGTAAGACTTCCCTTAACCAGATTGATCCTTTCCTTTAATATCTCCGGCATCCACTCTATCGCCTTTTGCATGCTCTCCATATCCACATCGATCAACGTGATCCTGTCAAAATGCTGCGACAATTCCAAAAGATCGAAATCATTACACGCACCGGCACCAAGAATAGCGATGGACATATCCTCGCGATAAACCGGCTTCATCGTGGTAGTAACTACTCCCGTCTTAACCGATTCGTACCCGACGATATCCTTAT
>OMSZ01000257.1 GCA_900313855.1 uncultured Eubacteriales bacterium | reverse complement strand
TGTCCAAGTACGGTCCGACAGAATTCTTAGTGGGGGCAAAGTATTATCAGGGTACAAGAAGTCCCAATAATGCCGAGCGTGAGGATAAAGGATATACCTCCGCATGGCTGCATCACAAGGGCAGGAACAAGCACCATCTTGAATACTGGATAGATTATGATATAGAGAACAATGGTATGGTGGGCTGCAAAATGCCGGTCAAATACGTTGTCGAAATGTTTATTGACAGAATTGCTGCCAGCCGTAATTATAATAAAGATAATTATACCGACAGTTTTCCGTTAAATTATTATAACAAAGGCAAGTCCAAATATCTTCTGCACGATGATACGAGAGCGTTGCTTGAAAAGCTGCTTACCATGCTTGCCGATGAGGGAGAGGAAAAGACCTTTGCATATATAAGAACAGAGGTTTTGACGAAGGAAGTGCGAAGAGAGAGGATATAGAACCGGTAAGAAAAAACGTAAGAACCGGACGGATTATCGGGTTAGAATTACAGATCACGTGAGTTTGGGCATCTAAAGAGGAGGAATATATGGGTTTTACACATTTACACGTGCATACGCAATATAGTCTGCTAGACGGCGCGTCCAAGATACCGGAGCTTATAGCAAGAACCAAAGAGCTGGGGATGGACAGCATAGCGATAACGGATCATGGCGTTATGTACGGTGTTATAGATTTTTATAAAGAAGCTAAGAAACAAGGCGTTAAGCCGATAATCGGATGTGAGGTGTATGTGGCTCCCGGATCGCGTTTTGACAGGGAAGTTGACAGGGGAGAGAACCGTTATTATCATCTTATTCTTTTGGCGGAAAATGATACCGGCTACCACAACCTTATGAAGATAGTATCCCGCGGATTTACCGAGGGTTTCTACTACAAACCTAGAGTTGACCGTGAGGTTTTAAAAGAGTTTCATGAGGGTATAATCTGTATGTCTGCGTGTCTGGCAGGAGAGGTGGCAGTAAAGCTTCGTCAGGGCTTTTATGAGGAGGCCAAGCAGGCAGCGCTTGAGCATAGAGAGATATTTGGAGAGAATAACTATTTTCTAGAGATGCAGGATCATGGCATACCCGATCAGAGAACGGTTAACCAGGGACTTATGCGTATGCATGAGGAGACGGGCATTCCGCTTGTGGTAACCAATGATCTGCACTATGTCAATGCGGATGATGCTGAGGCGCATGATATTTTATTATGTATTCAGACAGCAAAAACAGTTGATGACCCGGACAGGATGCGTTACGATGGCGGGCAGTATTATTTGAAATCTCCAAAGGAAATGGAAGAGCTGTTTCCATATGCTAAGGAGGCAATTGAGAATACCGGAAAGATTGCGGCAAGATGTAATGTTGAGATTGAATTCGGAGTCCAGAAGCTTCCGAAATTTGAGGTACCTGACGGGTATACATCAGATTCCTATTTAAGAGAGCTTTGTCAAAAGGGATTGGAAAAACGTTATGATCCTGTGACCAAGGAACTTCAGGAAAGGTTGGATTTTGAGCTTTCTACGATTGAGAAAATGGGATATGTGGATTATTTCCTTATCGTGTGGGATTTTATCAAATATGCTAAGGATCATGGTATTCCTGTTGGTCCCGGACGTGGATCGGCGGCAGGAGCTCTTGTTTCCTATTGCCTTGAGATTACCAATATAGAGCCTATACATCTTAATCTGCTGTTTGAGCGTTTCCTTAATCCGGAGAGAGTATCAATGCCTGATATAGACGTGGATATCTGCCCGAACGGAAGGCAGGCGGTAATTGATTATGTTGTGGAGAAGTATGGCAAGGAAAAGGTTGTACAGATAGTAACCTTTGGTACGATGGCGGCTCGTATGGTAATCCGTGATGTGGGACGTGCACTTAATATGTCCTATGCCGCTGCTGATCGTATTGCGAAAATGATACCAATGGGAATTGGTGTAACGATAGACATGGCTCTAAGAGATGTGAAGGAGCTTAAGGAGGCTTACGAGCAGGAGGAGGATGTTAAGACACTTATAGATACCTCTAAGAAATTAGAGGGTCTGCCAAGACATGCTTCGGTTCACGCAGCGGGAGTCGTTATCGGTCAGAAACCAATGGATGAATTCGTTCCGCTTTCAAAGAGCTCAGAAGGTGCGATAACCACGCAGTTTACCAAGGATACGGTAGAGGAGCTGGGCCTTCTAAAGATGGATTTCTTAGGACTTCGTAACCTTACGGTAATAAGGGATGCAGTTAATAATATCAGGCAGTCGCAGGGAATTGAAATAGATGTGGACAATCTCAATATGGAGGATGACGAGGTTTATGAGCTTATATCAAGCGGTCAGACCGAGGGTATATTCCAGTTAGAAAGTGCCGGAATGAGAAGCTTTATGCAGGAGTTGAAGCCTCGTAACATTGAGGATATAATCGCCGGTATTTCACTTTATCGTCCTGGCCCCATGGATTTCATACCGTTATATATAAAGGGCAAGGAACACGTTGACGAGATAACCTATGATTGCCCCCAACTTGAGAAAATATTAGCGCCTACCTATGGCTGTATAGTTTATCAGGAGCAGGTTATGCAGATAGTTATGGAGCTTGCCGGATATACCTTAGGACGTAGTGATCTTGTAAGACGTGCGATGTCTAAGAAGAAAGAAAGCGTAATGCTTAAGGAGCGCAGTAACTTTGTCTATGGTAATCCGGAGGAAGGAGTCCCCGGATGCATCAACCGTGGTATAGACGAAAAGATAGCTAATAAGATATTTGATGACATGACTGATTTTGCCAAATATGCATTTAACAAATCACATGCTGCGGCTTATGCTGTGGTTGCGTATCAGACGGCATATCTTAAATGTCACTATCCCAAGGAGTTTATGGCAGCGCTCCTTACATCAGTACTTGGCAATACGGGAAAGGTATCTGAATATATTGCAAGCTGCAGAAGGATGGGTATAGATATTCTTCCACCGGATATCAACGAGGGCTTTAGCTATTTTTCGGTATCGGAGAACGGTATACGCTATGGCTTATCTGCTCTAAAAAGTGTCGGTGAGTCAGTGATAGATGCCGTTGTGGCAGAACGTGTTGCCAAAGGTAAATTTAAAAATCTCAAGGATTTTGTCAGCCGCCTTTCCGGTAAGGAGGTTAACAAGAGGACATTAGAGAGCTTTATCAAGTCCGGTGCCTTTGATTGTTTCCCGTCTAACAGGCGTCAGATGATGATGATTTATAATCAGGTGGTTGATCAGGTTAATCAGGAAAAGAAGAATGCCATATCGGGACAGATGTCCTTAATGGATCTTTTAGGGGAGGAAGAGAAGAAGGAATTTGATATCGTATATCCCGACGTGGCGGAATATAAAAGAGAAGAGCTCCTTGCTAATGAGAAGGAGATGCTAGGTGTATATGTAAGCGGTCATCCTCTTGATGATTACAGAGAATTTCTTGCGAAAAATGTTGATGCCGTAACCTTGGATTTTTATGCGGAGGAGTCGGATGACAATCCGGAAAACGAAGAGAAAACAGATAAGACTGTTGCAAAAGACCAGCATTTCTATACCTTGGGCGGCATGATACAGGCGAGCACTGTAAAGCTTACTAAGAACAATCAAAACATGGCATTCATAACCTTAGAGGATTTAGTCGGAACCTTGGAGATTGTTGTGTTCCCAAAGAAATATGAGGAGTACAGGAGATATCTTGAGGTTGACAACAAGGTGTTTGTATACGGCAGAGCCTCCATTACCGAGAAGGAAGGAAAGCTTCTTTTAGAGAAGATGATATCCTTTGGCGAGGTTCCTAAAAAAATATATATACAGCTGGATAACAGGAAGCAATATGATGCTGACGAGCAGGAGCTGTATGAGATGGTCGACAGATATCCGGGTTCAAGTGAAGTGATAGTTGTGTTGAAAGAGGAGAAAATGATGAAGCCTCTTGGCAGGCAGTTCCTGATAAGCTCGGATGACATGGTCATATCCGCGTTTAAGAAAAGGTTCGGTGAGGGCAAGGTTATAATAAAGGAGAGTAAGGTGTCATTTTAGAAAGACAGAGGGATAGGTAAATGATAACAAGTATGTCAAACCCTACAATTAAAAATGTCGCAAAGCTTATCAAACAGTCAAAGGAGCGGAGAAAGCAGGGCACGTTCATTGTTGAGGGCGTAAGGATGTTTTCTGAAATTCCGGAGGAAAAGCATGTTGAAAGCTTTGTAACAATGGACTTTTATGATAAGCACAGGCAAATGTTTGAAGGCATTTCCTATGAGCTTGTGGCTGACAACGTTATGGAGTCGCTCTCTGATACCAAAACGCCTCAGGGTGTGATAAGCATTGTTAAGCAGCTTTCCTATGGCATAGATGAAATATGCGGTGCTGATGTGCCGCTTATAATAGCGCTTGAAAATATTCAGGATCCGGGAAATCTCGGTACTATAGTGCGGACTGCAGAGGGTGCCGGGGCTTCCGGGATCATAATGAGCCGTGATACGGCAGACGTTTATAATCCTAAGGTGGTAAGGTCTACAATGGGGTCGATCTTTCGCGTTCCGTTTTTATATGTGGATGACATTGCCGGGTGTATAAAGGATTTGTCCGGGAAGGGCTTTAATACCTACAGTGCGCATTTGCAGGGTACGAGCTTTTACGACTTTAATTACATGAAACCGACAGTATTTGTTATGGGCAATGAAGGCAACGGTCTTACTGATGCGGTTTCTGGCGCTACCGATCACAAGATTCTGATACCCATGAAGGGTCGGGTTGAGTCGCTTAATGTCGCAACTGCGTCGACGGTTCTTATGTACGAAGCCATGCGACAAAGATCTCTGTGATTTTGACAAAAGTAGTCTTTTTTAGAAGAAAAATCCCCGTTCCAATAGCATTGAATGTGTACTAATATAAAAATGTATTTAATGCACATGGAAGGAGAAAGAAAATGACAGAAAAGGCTTTAAGCAACAACCAGGCAGTAGTGGCAGGAGAGATTGTTTCGGAATTTACTTTCAGTCACGAGATATTTGGAGAGGGGTTCTATATGGTGGACGTTCTTGTTAACCGCCTTTCAGATGCAACAGATGTTATTCCTCTTATGGTATCGGACAGACTGATCGATGTGGAGCAGTCACATATCGGACAGCATATAGAGGCTAAGGGACAGTTCCGGTCATATAACAAACATGAGGAAACAAAGAATAGACTAATACTATCTCTTTTTGTGAGGGAGTTAAATATATTAGAGGATGATGAAGAGGTGCAGCATCCTAATCAGATATATCTTGACGGATACATCTGCAAGGCTCCTATATACCGTATGACTCCGCTAGGCCGCGAGATTGCGGATGTGCTGCTTGCGGTTAACAGAGCTTATGGAAAATCAGATTATATTCCGTGTATCTGCTGGGGGAGAAATGCACGCTTTGCCGGAAAGCTTGAGGTAGGAGAGCATGTTGCGGTATGGGGAAGAATTCAGAGCAGGGAGTACCAGAAGAAGTTAAATGATGATACGGTCATCAATCGCGTGGCTTACGAGGTCTCTGTTTCTAAGATGGAGTGTCTTGAGTGATTGGTTTGTGCCTGGGTAAATTAAGAATATATTTTTGGTAATATCTTATGCTATTTATTTGTTGCAAGATTTTATATAATATGTTAGGATATGTCTTGCTTTTTATGTGTTGTTAGTTTAAGAGGTGGAGATATGAAGGACATACATATTATATACGGTGACGGATACGGTAAGACGGCCTGCGCTATGGGACTTGCAGTCAAGGCTGCCGCAGCGGGAGAGAAGGTATCCATTATACAATTTCTAAAGGGCAAGGGAGCGGATTACAGCATACTCGACCAGTATGAGGAGATCAACTTTTTTACCTTTGAAAACAGCGAGAAAACATATGAGGACATGACGCCGGAGGAGCGTGGCGAGCATAGCGCGAAGATCTTTAACAGCTTCTCATATGCAAGAAAGGTCATAGAGACAGGGAGCGCCGATCTGGTCATATTGGATGAGGTGTTAGGTCTTAGGGATTATAATATCTTAGATCTGGAGAGTCTTATATCACTAGCGGACATTAACAGTGATGTCAAGCTGATAATGACGGGAAGACATTGTCCTCCTGAATTAATAAGCCGTGCTTCAATGCTCTCACATATCGCCCCGGCCTGATTATCTACATATTATTGTTATCTTTAATCTCACGAAGCTTATCAATTGTTGAACTGATATCTTTGTGGGATTTTTTGCATCCGTCTTCTGTTGAAAGAACGGAAAGTCTGTTGCGCAGAAGGAATAACTTAAGTGCTGTCTCAATATATTCCTCCGTGTCATGAGTGTTGTAACGAAACAGCAGGTCACGGTAGGTTGTCGCCTTCATGATAAATGTATCCGCATCCTCAAAGTCTTTTAACTGCTTCATCAAATCCTCGTTCTCTTTATTTCTGTAAAACTGAGCCGTTTCCTTAAGATACTGTTCGCTTGCTTTTAACTGATCGATATCTATACCCTGCTCATAAGAGATCATTCTGATATGGTTGAGCTCTTCTTCGGAGTCTTCACGATATGCGGTTTCCTGTTCCTCTGCTGATGTGGAGGTGTGAAGAAAACTGTTCTCCTTTCCTAAGGCCCGGCATATAGTCTGGATGTCAAAGAAGAGATTGGGAAGCTTATTGTCCGGTATTCCGATCTCGAAGCGTCTGTGAAAACCCCGTTCCGAATAAGGTACGCAAAGGGAATGGGTAAGTGTGATAAGATCGCGGAAGGTTCCGTTACCGACGTCCTCGTGATGTCCCTCAGGCTTTTTGACTGTGATTTTTATTGAGGCAATACGGATAGCCAGATAAAGAAATGCTCTGTAGAACTGTATTGTATCGTCATTGAATTTGTCAAAAAGCTCGTCCGGCAGAGGAAAGTTTCTCCAGTACTGCTCATCAATAGTATTGATGAGATCATCGATAAATGCCTCTCCTGCCTTGGGGTTATATCTGTATTGCTTACCGTTTTCTGTTATTATCTCGTCATGTGTATATGGCAGAAAGGAAGCGTCATAGCCGTAATAAATATATAATAATTCATCTATAAGCTGCTTAGAAGTTTCAAGCGTCTTATAATCCTTATCCTGCTCGCAGTCATCTGTTAAAAGACTGCTTCTTAAGATGGGTTTCCTGAATTCACTCATTTATAATCTCCCCCTAATACCTTGCGATAAAGAAATCCACACAATTTTTCATAAACCGGGTGGCAAAAGGTACTTTTGATACCCGATGATATACGAGCTGCTCCGTTATTACTTAATTCCAGCTTATATCATATTATAGAATATTACATTAAAAAAAACAATCCGAAAAAATAAAGGATGAAAAAGTTATCCGTCCTTGAAGAAAGAACGTGCAAGTGGTATAATACGATTATGTTTATATTTTAATGTGATTTGGGGATAACAGGTTTCACATCTTAGAATAGGAACATTATAATTTATTGCTAATATGGAGGTGGTTACATGAACGTATTTACTACGGACAAGATTCGTAATGTTGTCCTTTTGGGACATGGGGGAAGCGGTAAGACTTCATTAGTTGAGGCCATGGCATATCTTTCAGGTATGACCAATCGTATGGGAACCGTTGAGAATGGTAACACATTAAGTGATTTTGACAAGGAAGAGACCAAGAGACATTTCTCAATCAAGACCTCATTGATCCCTATCGTGTGGGAAGATTATAAGGTTAATATTTTAGATACACCGGGTTACTTTGACTTTGTCGGTGAGGCAGAGGAAGCGGTATCTGTTGCTGATGCAGCTATAATTGTTGTTTCAGGCAAGGCAGGTATAGAGACAGGAACGAAGCGCGCATGGGAGCTTTGTGAGAAGAGGAAGCTGCCTAGAATGTTCTTCGTTACCGATATGGATGATGACAATGCCAGCTTCCGTCAGGTAGTGCAGGATCTTCAGGAGCTTTACGGAAAGAAGATCGCACCTTTCCATCTTCCTATTCGTGAGAATGAACAGTTCGTAGGATATGTTAACGTTATTCAGCAGAAAGCAAAGAGATGGAATGATAAAGGCACAGTTGATAAGTTTGATGTTCCTGATTATTCTATGGAGAATCTTAATATCTGTCGTGACGCTTTATTAGAGGCAGTGGCAGAAACCTCTGAGGAATTTATGGACAGATACTTTGAGGGTGATGAATTTTCTGAGGATGAGATCAGACAGGCGCTTCGTGTAAGTGTATATGACGGTTCGATCGTTCCGGTACTTATGGGTTCTAACACACTTGCAAGAGGAATGTATACTCTTATGGCAGACATTATCAAGTACTTCCCAAGTCCTGATATGTGTAAATGCGCGGGAATCAACACCACGAATAATGAGGTGTTTGAAGCTGATTATGATTTCTCTAAGCCTAAGTCAGCATATATATTCAAGACTATCGTTGATCCGTATATAGGTAAGTATTCTCTTATCAAGGTTAATTCGGGAGTGCTTAAGCCGGAAGACGTACTTTTCAATTATCACCGCGACTGCGATGAGAAATTAGGCAAGCTTTATGTTCTCTGCGGCAGCAAGGCGGAGGAGGTTAAAGAGCTTCATGCCGGTGATATCGGAGCACTTGCCAAGCTTACAAACAGCCAGACTACGGATACGCTTTCGACAAGAAAGAATCCGGTAACATTTATTCGTGCCAATATTTCAAAGCCTTATGTATATCTTGGTTATAAGGCTAAGAATAAGGGTGATGAGGATAAGATATCTCAGGCTCTTGCTAAGCTGATGGCAGAGGATCTGACTTTGAAGAATGTCAATGACAGCGAGAACGGTCAGACACTTCTCTATGGTATCAGCGGTCAGCAGTTAGATATCGTAAGAAGTATCTTGGCAGAGAAGTATAAGGTTGAGATTGAGCTTATGCGTCCACGTATCGCTTTCCGTGAGACTATCAGAAAGAAATCAGATACAGAATACAAATATAAGAAACAGTCCGGAGGTCACGGACAGTACGGACATGTTAAGATGACCTTTGAGCCTTCCGGAGATATGGAGACTCCTTATGTATTTGAGCAGACCGTTGTCGGCGGCGCGGTTCCGAAGAACTACTTCCCTGCAGTTGAAAAGGGTATAGCTGATGCGGTTAAGAGTGGTCCTATGGCAGGTTATCCGGTTATCGGTGTCAAGGCAGTTCTCTATGATGGAAGCTATCATACAGTAGACTCTTCCGAGATGGCATTCAAGGTTGCGGCTACACAGGCATTTAAAAAGGGCTTCATGGATGCAAGTCCTGTTCTGCTTGAGCCTATCGCAACGATCAAGGTGCTCGTTCCGGACAGCTACACCGGTGATGTTATGGGTGATCTTAATAAGAGACGTGCAAGAGTTATGGGAATGAATCCTGTAGATAACGGTTATCAGGAGATCGTTGCCGATATCCCTTATCTTGAGTTATATGAGTATGATACAAAGCTTAATTCAATGACAAGTGGAAGCGGAACCTTCTCTTATGAGTTCGCAAGATATGAGCAGGCGCCTGAAGAGGTTGCACAAAGAGAGATCGCTGAGAAAGAGAAGCGTGAAGCACAGGAGTGATGTTATCAATTTACAGGAGATCGTATGTTAGATTTCAATACCGGATTTTATGAGAAGATATTCAAATCGTTAGATAACAATGCGGTACTTATGCGATTAGAGGCGGATGGAACCTACTATCCTATCTGGTGTTCTAAGCAATTTACCGAGATGATGGAGGGAACTGCTGAGGATTTCATCCGCCTCGAAAGCGGCGGAACAATGAATACAATTCACCCTGACGATCAGGAAAAGGCAGCATTTTTCCAAAGAAGTGATGGCTAAAGTCAAACAGGCGGCTGTGGATAATGAACCATTTGATGTCTATATAATTTGTATGATATCAGATGATGAGCCGGCAGTAGATACTATACGTATGATAAGGGAAAAGGATGAGTCTGCAAAGATCATTCTCTGTGCATATGACTGGGCGGATATAGAAGAGGAGGCAAAAAGTGCCGGTGTTACGGGCTTTGCCGCAAAACCTCTTGATATTAATAAGCTGGTTGAAGTGCTTAAGAAATATATATCGTAAATATTATTTCTTTCTCCAGGTTGATGGTGAAAGAAGTACGAGCAGAGGGAATAGCTCAAGACGTCCTGCCAGCATATCAAACATCAATATGAACTTGGAGAAATCAGAATAGTGATCAAAATTCCTTGTAGGACCTACAAGGTTAAGACCGGGACCTATGTTACCAAGTGCAGACGCTACGGCAGTGAAATTGGTCTCTAAGTCAAGATTATCAACGCTGATAACAAGTGTTGAGATCGCAAATATCATAATATACACAATGAAAAAATTGTTGGCCGAACGTAATACATTATGTGCGATAGGCTTGTTATCAATCTGAATTATCTTAACATTTCTGGGGTGGCAGAGCTGTGCCACCTCTTTTTTGACGGTTTTTAAGTAAATGATTATTCGTGAAATCTTGATACCTCCACAGGTACTTCCGGCACATCCGCCGATCAGCATCAAAAGAACCAATATGCTCTTTGAAAATGATGGCCAGAGATCAAAATCCGCAGATGAAAAACCGGCGGTTGTTATTATAGTGCCGACCTGCAAAAAGGCATGTCTGAAGGCTTCCTCAGCAGAAAAGCCCTTACCTATAATATTGCCGGTTATAAGGACTACCGAAGCCCAGAATATTATAACATACCCCTTGATCTCTTCCATTGAAAAGGCATCCTTGAATCTCTTGATCCAGATAAAGAAATAGAAGTTATAGTTGATCCCCGAGAAAAACAGGAAGATCGATATAACATACTGTATGGCCGGTGAATACTCGGAAAGGGAAGTGGCTCTTACTCCAAAACCACCCGTACTGGTCGTGGTAAATGAAGTACATACCGCATCATATAACGGCATCTTGACGACCACAAGACAGATTATCTCTGCAAGGGTAAGAGCAAAATAGATCGCATAGAGATAAAAGGCAGTTTTTTTGACCTTAGGAGCAAGCTTTCCGACGTTGGGTCCGGGACTTTCCGCTTTCATGATGTAAAGATCCTGACCACCGGTAAGAGGAATTAATGCCAGCATGAAAACAAGAACTCCCATACCGCCTATCCACTGGATAAAGCAGCGCCAGAAATTCATTGAACGGGAAAGCTTTTCACAGTTATCGAGAATGGATGCACCAGTGGTCGTAAAACCTGAGATGCACTCAAATAAAGCATTAGTAAAAGAAGGGATCTCCCCACTTACATAAAAGGGAAGACAACCGATTAGAGATAACAAAAGCCATGAGAAGGCGGTCATTACGAAACCTTCTCTGGCAAAGAATTTTTCGTTTTTGGGACGTTTCCTGGTCAATAAGAATCCGATAACGAAATAGATCAGAGCACAGAACAGAAAAAATCTTCCGCAGGGCTCTTTATAGTACAAAGAAACCAGAAACGGGAAAACAAGCAATGCGGCGATGGTGTTTAACAACCATCCTAACGTATATAATATCATTGTTATATTCATGATAATAATACCTCAATTCTTTGCCTTAGCAGTAAATAGTATTTCTGCGTAATAAACATTTATCTATGCAAGTATATCCTTGATATCGGTAAGTCCCTTGTTGGTTGTTACAACAATAACGGTGTCACCGTTTAATATCTGATCCTTAC
>OMSZ01000252.1 GCA_900313855.1 uncultured Eubacteriales bacterium | reverse complement strand
TTCAGGTTTTTTGGGAGCCGGTAAGACAACGCTTATAAAGAAGCTTATTGAAGAGGGCTTTAATGGAGAGAAGCTTGTTCTTATCGAAAATGAATTTGGTGAGATAGGAATAGACGGAGGATTTTTGAAGGATGCGGGAGTGCAGATCAATGAGATGAATTCGGGATGCATATGCTGTTCGCTTGTTGGTGATTTTGGAAAAGCGCTTGAGCAGGTTCTCCATGATTATAATCCTGACAGGATTATTATTGAGCCATCGGGAGTTGGCAAGCTTTCTGATGTTATGAAGGCTGTTGCCGATCTTCATGAGGCTGATATAGAGATTAATTCAGCATCCACTGTTGTTGATGCTCAGAAATGCAAGATGTATATGAAGAATTTCGGTGAGTTTTTCAATAATCAGGTGGAAAGCGCAGGTGCTATTATCCTTTCACGTTCGCAGAAGCTTAGTGAAGACAAATTAAATACTGTTGTTGCCATGCTTAAAGAGCATAACGATAAGGCAACAGTTATAACTACTCCTTGGGATGAGATCAACGGAAAACAGATTGTAGCTGCAATGGAGGGTGAGAAATCTTTAGTAGAGCAGTTGTTAGAGGAGGCAAAGGTTTGTCCTTCATGTGGTCATGTACATGAACACACGAAGGAGTGCGGTCACGATCACCACCATGATCATGATGAGCATGAGCATCACCATGACCATGACGAGCATGAGCATCATCATGATCACGACTGCGGATGTCATGATCACGATCATCATCACCATCATGCAGATGACGTGTTCACAAGCGGGGGCAAGGAAACACCTAATAAATATACTAAGGCAGAGATTGAAGATATTCTTAAGAAGCTTGCTGATTCAGAGGAGAGTAAGGAGTATGGTATCATACTTCGTGCAAAGGGTATGGTTCCTAATTCTGAAGGCGGCTGGATATACTTTGATCTTACACCAAAAGAGGATGAGGTGCGTGACGGTCAGCCGGATGTAACAGGTAAGCTCTGCGTTATAGGAAGTGAATTAAAAGAGGATAAGGTTGCGCAGCTGTTTAGAGTTTAATGTCATTAAGACAAAGCATTTTACTGACTTCTTATATGGAAAAAGTTTCAATGAATGTTTAGGAATTATCAAAATATTAAAATAGTGAGGCATTTATTATTATGAGAAAACAGGAAAAAGAGATACCCGTATTTGTGTTCATGGGATTTCTTGAAGCAGGTAAGAGTAAATTTGCCAGTCAGACCTTGATAGACAGAGATTTTACTCAGGGAGAACCGACTCTTTTGCTTGTGACAGAAGAAGGAATTGAGGAATACGACGAGGATGAATTAAAGAAGAGAAATATCTCTATTGAATATCTTGAAGATGAAGATATCAACACTGAGAAGCTTCTTGATCTTCAGGATAAGTATAAGCCGGATCAGGTGATCATAGAGTACAATGGAATGTGGCAGCTTCAGAAGCTTTTTGATATTCGTGTACCAAAGGGCTGGACCATTGTTCAAGTGATTACCTTAGTCGATGCTACAACATTTACTCTATATAATAACAATATGAAATCGTTGATGGCAGAGCATATTCAGAATGCAGATATGGTTATATTTAACCGCTGCACCGATGAAACGGATATCAATACCTTAAGGATGGCGGTAAAAACACTTAACAGAAGAAGCCAGATCGTATTTGAGAATGTTAACGGACAAGCTCAGGTTGATAATGGTGAGATTGAGATACCTTATGATCTTGATGCTGATGTGGTTGAAATTGCAGATGAGGATTTCGGAATTTTCTATATTGACGCCTCGGATAATATAGTTAAATACATTGATAAGGTTGTGAAATTCAAGGGACAGGTATATAAGGCTCCACAGTATAAGGGCAAGGCTTTTGTTCCTGGAAGATTCGCCATGACCTGTTGTGCCGAGGATATAACATTTTTGGGCTTTAAATGTGTATCGATCGAGACTCCGAATCTGAATGACAGGGAGTGGGTTACGGTTACCGCAAAGATCAAATGTGAATATTATCCGGAGTTTGAGGGTGACGGTCCGGTGTTATATGCACAAAAGATCGAGAAGGCTCAAAAACCTGAGGAAGAGGTTGTTTATTTTTAGACTGTTAATGATAAGTGCAGGATGAGATAAAGTTCTTGTCCTGCATTTTATTATGATAATAAAAATGCTGGATTTTAGTATGTAAATGCGATATAATACAGATAATTGTGTGAAAAAAAGCACGTAAGACGCATGCAACGTTAAAATTAATGTTACAGGAGGATTAATTTTATGGATTTTAATGAATTATTTGATAAGGTAAAGAAAAAGACAGGTGATGCTTATGATAAGGCGAAGGATACTACAAAGCGTCTGGCCACCATCAATGATCTTAAGAGCAAGATAAGAGGATATAATAACGATAAGAATAAGCTTTTTACCCAGATGGGCATGGATATCTATATTGCTAAGAAACAGGGTAATGATATAAGTGAACAGACTGAAGAATTTGTAAAGAAAATTGACACACTTAATTCTCGGATCAAAAAGTTAGAGGAAAGACTCAAATTAGTTGAATCTTCAGAAACTCCTTCAGCAGAAGACTCATCGGATGTTGATGATTTTGATGATATTGATTGATAATAGATGCAGTAGTTGATTAATTATAATTTGCCTGCATAAGTTGGTTTGTATGCAGCATTTTATATTGTTTTTGGGAAAGAGGTAAAAATGGCAACAGGAATTATTGGAACAGGAAGATTTCTTCCACCATCAGTTATTGATAACAATGAGCTTGCTAAGATGGTAAAGACTGATGATGAATGGATCCGTGAGCATACCGGTATAGTTACACGTCATATCGCAACTGACGAGGTTACTTCCTATATGGGAGCTCAGGCTGCCGTACGTGCAATAGATAATGCAGGGATCGATCCTAAGGAAATCGATCTGATTGTTTTTGCAACGGTTTCTCCTGAGAGGGCAACTCCTTCAATGGCATGTATAGTTCAGGATAAGGTAGGAGCTGTTAATGCGACCTGCTTTGATATTAATG
>OMSZ01000251.1 GCA_900313855.1 uncultured Eubacteriales bacterium | reverse complement strand
TGTACCGCATAGGAAAGTGCCGCCTCAGAATTATATGTCTTATTCTCTGCCGTATCATGAAACCACTCAAGTAGTTCTGCTACCTTTTCTCCCTCGCAGTTCCATGTTGCCTCTAACAAATTCAGAGATTTCTTAAAAGATGTAAATGTATCAATCCATTCCTCTGATTTGGTTGATGCTTTGAATTCATCAAGTATCTCATTATTCGGAATGAACACTTCTCCGGTATCCATATCATAACCCAGATACCCCAAATGTATCAGCATTGTCAGTACATCATCTCTGCCATGACAAGATGACATATCATTCTGATATGTTGAGAGATCAACTACCACCCTGCCACCATCCATAAGAAGCGCAATTGCGTCTTTTAAGCCATCAAGATTTATCTTAATATACTCTGCTAATGCCTCATAGGATTCTGTCTTATTCCAGTAGTTCTGGATGATACCGTTTTTTACCGCTTTAACTACTGACAAAGGACTGTAAATGGAATATCTTTTTGCTTCTATTTCCCTGCCGGTTGACTTTTGTACCTTATAATCTGGATCAGGAGGGATAATATCACTTATTTCATATCCATCATACCATGCTTTAATATTATCATAATTACGACCATATTCTTTACAGAGCATACTCACTTCATCCTCCGTAAAACCTGTATACTTTGCAAACTGCATAGGTACAATTACGGAGTACTCATCAAACATATTGAGTGCGGAATGTTTTCCATATTTCTTGATAGGAAGGATTCCTGTCATGTAGGCAAGGGCAACATACTCTTTATCCTTCAACCAGTCGCGCAGAAAATCAAGATACATTGTCTGACCATCCTGATCATTCTTGCGTTCGCGAAATACAGCATCCCACTCATCAATAATGATAACAAATAACTTGTCTTCTTCCGAATACACATCTGCCATGGTTTGTATTAAATCATTTTCATCGAAGTAATCAATATTCGGATATTGCTTTCTGATGTCTCTTGTAATTAATTTTTGCATTTTTATGAGCGAATCACCGACATCCACTTTTTCCTTGATAAAATCTGTCATCGAAATACGAATAACATCATATTTATTGAGAAATCTATCCCATCCCTCATGAGTGATAAGTTTCGTATTATCAAAACATTCCCGGCTCTCTTTCTTTCCATAGTAAGCACACAGCATATCTGCCGCCATGGTCTTGCCAAATCTCCTCGGTCTTGAAACACACAGATATTTTTGCTTGGTTTTAAGAACAGAATTTGTATATAACACCATCTCTGTTTTATCAACATATATTTCTGAATTAAGAGCTTCTTGAAAATTACCATATCCAGGATTTAAATACATCCCCATGTCAGCACCCTCTCTCTAATCTTCACAGGTATTCTAAACTTTCACTAATATTATAAGACTTATGACACAATTTGTCACTTGATATTTACAGCACCAAGTTAAAACATTTCGGAATCCATCATTTCCCGCAGCGGTTTATATTTTTTCATACGGGTGATTTCCACCAGCCCCAGTTTGGTGATATCAATCAGAGAAGTTCTGACCTTATCTTTGTTTAATTCCTCCTTCAGCAGCGACATCAACTGTCTTCTGTGTTCTTTTTCCTGCATGTCAATAAAATCAATCAGAATAATCCCGGAAATTCCCCTCACGCGAAGTTGTCTTGCCGCCTCAACTGCCGCCTCACAGTTGATTTTAAAAAAGGTAGTCTCTTTCTTTCTCTTGCCTTCTATCGCTTTCCCGGTGTTGACATCAATGACTGTCAGTGCTTCAGTCGGCTCAATCACAAGATTGCCCCCACTTTTTAACCAGACTCTTTTTTCAAGAGCTTTTTTTATTTTGTGAGAAATCCCAAGCAAATGGTCGAGGGAGTACGAAGCATCTTCATAAAACTCTACATTCTCGCCAAAGACAGGGATTAATTCCTCATATACGCTCCTGTCATCTGTGATAATCCGGTCGTATTCCTCCGGGCGATAATTGTTGATATTTTTTAAGTAGAAATTATCTTCCTTGCGAAGTAGCGAAAAACAGGTTCG
>OMSZ01000249.1 GCA_900313855.1 uncultured Eubacteriales bacterium | reverse complement strand
GCAAGATTAGATGTAACGATAGTCTTGATAAGGGCTCCATCCTCCGGAAGACCTCCATTTAACGCCTTCTTCTGGCTTATCTCATATTCCGCAAGCAGACATCCCGACATATTACCTGTGAGAGTAATATATTCTCCACTCTTTGTATCCTTGACGTATACACCGAGTCTGTCGGCATCAGGATCAGTAGCAAGCACAAGATCCGCATCCTTCTCCTTCGCAAGCTTTAACGCGAGCTCAAATGCTTCCGCTGCCTCAGGATTAGGATAGCTTACTGTCGGGAACTCACCATCAGGAAGCTCCTGCTCGGGAACAACATAAACATTCTCAAATCCGATTTCCTTAAGAATTCTTCTTGCAGGAATATTACCTGTTCCATGAAGCGGTGTATATACTATCTTAATATCTTTACCATATTTCTCAATGCATTCAGGATGAAGAACAAGCTTCTTAAGCTCTCCGATATAAGAATCATCAACCTCTTTACCTATTGTAACGTATAATCCGGCCTTCTCTGCCTCTGCTTTATCCATAGTCTTACATACGGAAAGATCTGTAATAGCCTTAACTTCTGACATTATTCCGGAATCATGCGGCGGTGTGATCTGGGCACCATCCTCCCAATATACTTTATAACCGTTGTACTCCGGAGGATTGTGGCTGGCAGTCACATTGATACCTGCGATACATCCAAGATGACGTACTGCATATGAAAGCTCCGGTGTCGGTCTTAATGTTTCAAATCTGTATGCCTTAATTCCATTAGCCGCAAGGCAGAGAGCAGCCTCCTCGGAAAACTCCGGTGACATTCTTCTTGAGTCGTACGCGATTGCAACACCCTTGCTCTCTCCACCCATCTTCTTGATATAATTGGCAAGTCCCTGTGTTGCGCGACGAACCACATATATATTCATACGGTTAACGCCCGCTCCGATAATTCCACGAAGTCCAGCCGTACCAAACTCAAGATCCATTGAAAATCTTTCTTTGATCTCCTGCTCGTCATCCTTGATAGCAACAAGCTCTTTAGTCGTCTCCTCATCAAAATACGGATTGTTAATCCATTCTTCATAAATACTCTTGTAATCCATTCCCAAACTCCTTTCCAGGTTATTTTCCTCTTAAATATACCACGTTTTTACATTTTTATCTACTGTAAATGTTGCCTAATACTTCCCTTTTTGCTTGTAGATATCACACACAGCACATATAAACATTTACATGCGCATCCCAATGGAGCGTTTATCTACTCAATCAGGCTTGTAAGCGATACCAGCGCATCATAAGTTAAGTTCTTGTCCTCTCCGTCGTCGGCAAATGTTACCGTATAACTTTTTGACAGATAGCCTGTCTGACTTAAGGTAATTATATGGCTTCCCGTCACCTTCTTTAATGAGATCGGTGCTATTCCAAGATATTCCCCGTCAAAATATACGCTTGCGCCGGCAGGTGCTGTGATCGTAACCTTGTTATTAGTCTTTTCTCCCGATGAAGTATTGACATCCTTCGTATTCTTATCCTCGGTGGTTGCCGCCTCCGTCGTCTTCTCAGTAGTATTCTTAGCAACCGTTGCAGCTGCCGTTGTCTTCTTAGTCTCCGTCGAGCTTTCCTTTGCGGTATCCTTCTCTGTAAGAGTATAATCCTTAACCTTATACGGTTCCTTTACGGTAAGAGTTCCTGATAGTCTGTCATAACCGTCCTTAATAATATCAATCCTGTGTTTTCCATAGATCAACTCGACTGCGCCCTCAGTGTTAACACGGATCCTGTCAACATATACAGCCGCATCCGAGGGCTTAACGTTAAATAATACCGAACCGGTCTGCTTAGGCTCGATCGCGATATCCGCAAGCGATACCACCTGCTCCTTGTTCTTCTCAACCTTAACCTCTTTAGTTCCCGAATCACCGCCTTTAGAAATGCGCAGAGTATATGTTCCCTCCCTAACGGTAAGGAGCATATCCTCCGTAACCGGAACAATAACATCATAACCTATCTCAACCATACCACCTATATAGGAGGCATAATCAACCAGCTTAACATATCCGTGTCCTAATTCAACATTAAATGAGCATACTATGTTATTATATATCCATACCGACAACTGATCTTCTGAGCATATCTCATCAAGACCGATTTCCTTATTATCGGAAAATGCGCATACATTGTTACTCATTTTGTATTGCTTGCCGTCTATCTTAACTGTTTTTTCAAGATAATCGATATCTGCAGCGGAGACCTTCTCCTTCTTTTCTAACGCCTCCGAATCGCTAATCTTTAACGATAATAATTTATTCCTGTTCGCATCATATACGGCGTCAACCACACTTCCCAATAAAACCTCAGACATAGGAAGAAGCTCCCCGTACTTATCCTTTACATCTGCTCCTCCGTTAAATACCAGAGTAACCTCGGAAGTATAGCCTACGGACCTTAATTTGATCTTTCCGTTGACCTCGTCTATATTGCTTACTATCGCAAAGATCTCCATCTTATCTTCCGGATCAACCGAATCATCATAGACAGGCGGTTTGACAGGCTTGTTGCCACACGCAGTTAATGTCAGTACCATCAAAAGAAACAGTACTGACAATGCTGCAGATCTATATTGTTTGAATTTACAAATTTTATCCATGGTTAAATTCTCTTTTCACTGCTGATGTTTTTGACCTTAATATTTTACCATTATTCAGCAGCAAATACAATTCTTTTCATATTGTCAAGCATTTCCTTTTTTTCCTTCTCCTGACATATAACACCCTCTAATTTCTCTATATATTTCGGGGACAGAAACGCCTTGCTGCTATTATAATAGCTGTTGGCTATCTTCCAGAATTTTTCCGGATAAGAGAAGAGAATATACATATACTCATAATCTTCCTTCGTTATTCTGATCACTTTATTATATGCATCAATTATTTCCTGTAAGAGAGCGAACTGATAGCCGTTCTTTTCCATAACCTTTCTTGCAAACTGATACAGATCGCCCAACTGGTTTCCCCTTGAAAACCTTTCAAAATGAACGATAGCTATACCATCTTCACCCATTATCACATTGTGCTGGTTAAAGCTTCCGTGACATATTCCATAATGATCTATCCCCACACAGCCTGTGTATTTTTCTTCTTTTTCTCCCTTTACTCCGCTTTTAAACACACTTAGATCTTCATCACCGTGGCAGGAATCCATCGCATCTGCATCCTTATCGCCGCAACCGCTCATAAGGCAGCTGCAATTCTTCTCAATCCCCTTCTCAAGCATGGAAACACAAGCTGCACCCTGCCTGTAGAAATCCTCATAAATGTTTAAGAACAGATTTTCAAATGCGTTTCTTCTTTTTACCCTGCGGACAAATCTGCCGATCTTTCTTATCTGCGCATTATGTCTGACAAACCTATCATACACATCTGCCGTATGTATCTCATCAATCTCCTTTTTTTCGGTCTTGGGATCATTTTGCTGCTTTTCCTGATTTATTGCCTTCTGTAGGGCGCTCCGGCTTATCTCATACAGATAAGCGACCCTTTCCATTTCTTCTCCGTCCTCGATAACCCTGCGGATCTCCTCTACCCGCTGCTCCTCGTTCTGCCTTCGCCGCTCACTCCATCTTACCTCAAATTCCTTCGCCACCCATTGACCCTGCAAATGAAATTTCGCAAGAGCTTCAACCGCCTTAACAACATCCCCGGGATCATTCATATCACATTCTTCACCTTCAAAATGTTTCTTCATAACATACGGCTGCCTGTATTTATCACAGGTAAAAAGCTGTCCGTCCCTGTTGGGAATAATATGGTCAAGCCTTTCTAAACCTCTTTCAAGAAATAACTGCTTTAAAACATATTCCTGCTCAAGCCTTACCATACTCCCGCGAAAGGGTTCAAGAATCCTCATTCCTTCTTTTGTGATAAGTATTGTCGATCCGCGCCCCTTTCTTGTATCTGTTATCTCCATATCATATTGTTCAAAAACCTCTGAAAGCTTCTCGGACATGAAAAATCCCCTCCTTCCATAAACCATCTTATGAAAGTGGGGATAAATTTATCACTACTTTTATCTGCTGAAATTATCAGTGCACATATTCCTTTGCAATTTCCATAAGCTTTTCCCGCTCATTTAACTCCGGCTCATCTAAAACTCTGTCTAAAAGCTTATTAAGAACCTCTCCAATTCCCGGTCCCGGCTCCATACCCATAGCAATAAGATCCTTTCCGGTAACAGCAAGCTCCTTTACTGTCACGCACTGTTTTTTCTCAACGATCTCACGATAATACTCTTTAAGTCCCTCTAATTTCTCAAGCTTTTCACTTCTCTTATAATCACTCTGGGCAAGAATATCCGCGCGTTTTATATATGCGAAATCCTCAAACAGATCTGCTCCCATCTTATTAAGCGCACGTCGAAATGATCGTATCTTCGGCATTTCCTTCATTCCGTAATCGTGCCAGTAGACCAGCCTTTTGACCCTGTCAATTGTAGCATTGTCAAACTTTAATCTCTTTAAAACCCTGCCGGCTATCTCCACGCCCTTCTCGTTATGACCGTAGAAATGATCGCTCACACCGTCATTGGTATGTGTAAGTGGCTTTGCCACATCATGAAGAAGCGCTGCCCATCTGAGCGCCTTGTCCTTAGGAACTTCTTTGATAACCCTTACGGTATGCTCTCCGACATTATACGAATGATGCTTGTTGACCTGCGGTGTTTCCATCATGGTGTCAAACTCCGGAAGCACTATCTTCGTTACTCCTAACTCATACGCCGTTACAAGTCTTTCCGGATTATCCGACATCAAAAGCTTAGTAAGCTCAACAGCAATCCTTTCGGCACTAATATCCTTAAGATATTGAGCCTGATTACGAATTGCTTCTTTGGTTCTCTCATCTATCTCAAAATCAAGCTGTGCGGAAAACCTGAGCGCACGCAGAATTCTAAGTGCATCCTCGTCAAATCTCTCAGACGGCTCTCCCACACATCTTATGATATGCGCATCAAGATCTTTGATCCCATGAAAATGATCCACGATCCCGTCATCATCATTATATGCCATAGCATTAATGGTAAAGTCTCTCCGCTTCATATCCTCTATAAGATTACCTGTAAATGTTACCGAATTAGGACGTCTGTGATCCTCATACTTTCCGTCTACCCTATAGGTTGTGACCTCATATCCCTCCCTGCCGAACATCACAGTAACCGTACCATGTAAAAGTCCGGTATCAATAGTTCTGTCAAAAAGACTCTTAACCTCCATCGGCTTTGCAGAGGTAGTTATATCCCAGTCATCCGGCTCCTTGCCAAGCACCGCATCCCTTACGCAGCCGCCAACAATGTAGGCCTCGTATCCGGCATCCTGAAGTGTATGAATTATTCTGTTTGCATTTTCCGGCATAT
>OMSZ01000165.1 GCA_900313855.1 uncultured Eubacteriales bacterium | reverse complement strand
GATCGGGTTTTCATGATAAATGGATCGAGAAATCGAAAAATGTTATATGTGACGGCAGACGTGTGTTCATGGGTCAGAATATATATACAAAGGGCGCATGTTACCATGCCCGTTTCGGAGCCTACGAGGCTGACAGAAACATTGTTTTCAGGACTAAGGAATTTATAACTCAGGATATAGGAGTTATGATAGGAGAGGTTGGCGGCAGAAGTCGTTTCTATCCGATAGTTACCGGAGGACGTGAATGGTACAATATGAAGGGAAGTATAACACTCTTTTTAGATGATACCAATCGTCTTGAGATGTCTTATAAAGACAGGATATCGGGGGAGGCGCAGAAGGATGTGATCGAGATTCACGGACTTCCTAAGCGCCCGCCAAAGACAACAAAGCTTACGCTTAACGTGGAGCTTTATGATGAGAAGAGTGGTGCGATAATAATTAAGGATACCGGATTTGGTAACATTTATCCTACCACTAATAAGATATACAGGAGAGAAATTTCGTGGGCAGAGTAATTTTATGTGAGACAAAACCGGCGACAACTTCATATATTTTTCCTAATACCAGGATTGAGGTGTTCTCCTATGAGGAGCTGTGTTATTACATCTATAATAACATAGCGCTGATATCGGAGGAATACATTGGCGTGCCGATGTTCCAATGGATAAAGAATGAATTGGGGCTTCCGGAGCTTAGCGCTACGCTTATGCGTCTTAAAGAAAAGCAGGGTACGGATCTTACCGATCTGCTGACTGCCATTCTTACATTTAAGGAGTATTATTCGATAGATGAGGTCAAGGATTTTATTCTAAAAAGGGAGAGGATAAAGAACCTTTCGGCGCCGCAGTTTGCAAAGCTTAAGGCGGACGGTTTCCTGCGTTACCACAAATATCTTAAGGCGCTTTCTATTTATGATGAGATCTTAGAGAAGAATCCTGATCTGAAAAATGTTGATCTTTTAGGTGCCATTTATCATAACAGAGCAGTTGCTCTTGCGAATAATTTTGAGCTTGAGTCTGCATTGAATTCGTATTTAAGATCCTATGAGCTTACCGGCAGCAGGAAATCCATCAAAGAATATCTGCTTCTTATGGCGACGATGAAGGATAGGGAAGAGGTTTTGTCGATAGCTGAATTTTATGATGCCAAGGATATGGTTGAGGATATATATTATGCTATCTCGGATGCGGAGCAGGATGTGCTCGGTTCACCGGTCTATCACCGCATGGAGAAGGCGATCTATCACTATGAGAAGAATAATCTGACGGATTTTTCAAAGCGTCTTGATACTGTTATAGAAATGTTAAAGACGGAATTTAGGGGACAGATGGAATAGATTTGAGGGTAGACAATGAGTTGGTTTGATGCGATTAAGGAGATCTTCACCAAGACAGAGGTGACAGAGGAATCATTTGAATATGAGAGTATCGACAGTTATCTTGCCAAGCAGAAGGCGAAGGAGACTTTAGGGATCAAGGATGAGCAGGATGATGTTGCTTTTAAATGTGACCAGATCATAGATGCGACTTATCAGATGGATGAGCTGAAGGTTGAGTATGATATGGTGACTTCTTATTTTACGGACATTCAGACTATAGAATCGCTCTCGAAGGATACTCGTATAGAGATAATGGATATCGCCAAAAAGATCGCATTTCTTGAACGGGAGACGAAAGAATTCCTGCACTCGGATGATCGTATAAGTGATACTAATTTCCGAATGATACAGCGGATGGAGAAGAATATCAATGAGGTGTTTGGAAAGCTTAAGGATCTAGAGGATATGGATGTCAAGATCAAGAGGGATATGAAGCATCTTGAGGCGGAGAAAAACACTCAGGAATATCTGCAGGACAGTATAGAGGAGCAGCAGGCAAGACTTCGTTTCTTCCTGATAGCGTTAGGCGGCGCCTCGGCTCTTTTGGTGGTTGCGCTTGCGATTATAGGGGTTGTGATGCAGACGGATCTTATGCTTCCGGTGCTCCTTATAATTCTGGTCGTAATGGTGATGGCGGCGCTTTCCGTTGCTACCTACAAAAAGCTTTCTTATGAGTACAAAATGTCGGAAAAACGGGAAAACCGGGCGATAAGTCTGATGAATAAGGTTAAGATAAAATATATCAATAATACCTCGACATTGGAATATCTGTATGCCAAATACAATATCAAAAGTCTTCGCGAGCTTGAATATCTGTACGATCAGTATACGATAATGGTTGATGAGGTGAGAAAGTTCCAGAAGAGCAGCGGGGATCTTAGGGAATTTTCGGACAGCCTGTCAAAGCTTTTGTTCTCGCATGGTGTAAAGGATCCTGATATCTGGATCAAGCAGACGCCGGCACTTATTGATCCCCGTGAGATGGTTGAGGTTAAGCATTCGTTAAATGTAAGGCGACAGAAGCTGCGTGAGCAGATTGCATATAATGAGAATCTTCGCGTTGCAGGGCTTAAGGATATTGAGGAGCTTCTTAAACGTGATCCGGATCTTCGCGATCAGGTGAGGAAAGAGTTGGATGTGTATCATATCAAAATGTAAACGGTATTAAGCTGTAATTAAACGGACGCACAGGTTAAACGGTATGCCGATATCTCACTTCCGCTGTCCGTATATAAGAGTTTGTATGTATTCAGGGCTGGTTTTCTTAGCTCTCGCGGCAAGT
>OMSZ01000248.1 GCA_900313855.1 uncultured Eubacteriales bacterium | reverse complement strand
GGTTTTCTGTTACGATTTGATTCCATTTGGTTTCAGCTGTCCATATCACACGGACTGTATCAGCTAATGTTATCAAATTGTTATCAACATGATGTTATCATAATTAATACCATACTATCAATTATTTTACTCCATCGCGTCAGCTAAATTATTCTATGCAATATAGCTTCAAAGTAACCTGCTACTGTACATGCATCATCCTTTCTGCCTGTATCCAACCACCATACTACCGTATCTACAAAACCGGATGAAATAAAGTTCACAAGATAATCCGTAGGAATATTAACAGCATTATTTGCAAGCTCATTTCCATACTGATTACTAATTAACTCGTTCAGCTTCCTCTTAAAATAAACTAAGAATAAGTCTCTACTCTCGCAGGTTAGCATTCCGACTATATTATAATCATTTTCCTCTATATGCTTTATCAGGTGTACAAAAACAGACGGCGGCAATCCTTTACTTATCTTAAGGCCATGCGTATGTCCGCAATCCCGGGCTGACTCTATGATATGCAGGAAAAGACGTTCACACATTTCCTCAAGCAGGAAATCCTTTGTTTCGAAATGAGAATAAAAGGTGCTCCGTCCAATATTGGCCTCATCAATTATATCCTGAACGGTAATCTCGCTATATCTTTTTTTTGCGAGCAACCGACCAAATGCTTCGAATATTGCCTCTCTTGTCTTTATCTGCCTTCTGTCCATACGCAAATCTTCCTTTCTATTTTCTTTCCTGATACGCCAAAAGCGTAATGGAATTGATCACCACAAATACCGATCCAAAGTTGTGAAGAAGTGCGCCGGCTACCGAGTTTACCATTCCGGTGGCTGCTAGTACAACTGAAATCAGATTGATAGCCAGAGAAAGGATAATATTTACCCTAATTTTCTTCATAACATGTTTGGACAACGCAAGTATATAAGGAATTCTGCTGACGTCATCCTTTACCAAAACCACGTCAGAAAGTTCAATGGCAATATCTGACCCTATGCCACCCATGGCAATGGCTGCATCTGCCGTATTTAATGCAATGGCATCGTTAATTCCATCACCGATCATGCATACCTTTTTTCCTTCTTTCTGCATTTCCTGAATATAACTCTGCTTATCTTGAGGGAGGAGCTCACTTTTTATCGTACTTATTCCAAGCTCTTTTCCCAAGCTCTCCCCTGCCGCTTTGTTATCTCCCGTCAAAAGAACCGTCTCAATACCCTGCTCAGACAATGCGTTTATTGTTTCCCCAGCCTCATCTCTTACCGTATCTGCAAGTTCAATGAGACCGCTGCAAATGCCATTTACGGCAACCCAGATGCAGGTTGAAGCACTTCTTACCAAAATGGAACTATCCGGCTCAATTTTATAACTCTCTAGTAAATCCCTCGTTCCCGCAAGGATCGTGGCTCCATCACATACGGCTTTGATTCCTTTTCCAATAATGATTTTTTCTTCAGATACGTCCTTTATCTCAATTCCGCGTTCTAAACACTTATTTACGATTATTTTACCCAGAGGGTGCTCTGAATGCTTTTCTGCAGAGGCTGTATACCTTAGCACGTCATCCTCTGAATATCCTGCCATGCCTACGATGCGCTTAATATCCGGTCTTCCCATGGTAAGGGTGCCGGTTTTATCAAAACAAACTGTGTCTATGGTTGAAAACTTCTGAAGTGCTTCTCCTGATTTTATGATCAGTCCTCTCTTTGTTCCGTTCCCTATTCCGGCCATGACAGCAGTCGGTGTTGCAAGAATAAATGCACAGGCACATACTACAACCAAAACAGTAACAGCTCTTTCAAAAGCCAGGTCCAAATCCGAATATACAAATCCATTTACAATCCCCGTAAGAATCGATGCAACGAACGCACCTATCACAAGCCACGTTGCCCATTTATCTGCCAAACCAACTACCGGTGCTTTATTTTCATCAGATTCCTTCGCCAGCTTTATCATTCTCTGAAGAACACTGTCTTTTTCCTCGCTGGCAGCTTTTATTTCAATTACGCTCTGTTTATTGATAGCACCGCTAATTATGTGATCTCCGGGACGTTTATCTACGGGAATGGATTCTCCGGTCATAGCCGATTGATCCAGCGCCGTGCTTCCCTTTATAATCACGCCATCCACGGGAATGGTTTCACCGACGTGGATGATCAGAATGTCTCCTATCCTCACTTTCTCAACAGGGATCTCTATTTCCTTATCATTCCTTCTGACAAATGCAATTTTCGGAACAATACTAATTAACTTTTCAATTCCTTTTCTAGCCTGTTCAGAAGTATAATCCTCAAGAGCTGAACCTATCTCCATGATAAAAGCAACTTCACCTGCCGCAAAATATTCCCTTGCGATAAGACATCCCATAAGTGCTATTGATACCAACACGTCGGCTTTTATGTTATGCTCCGTAATCACAGCTTTTGCAGCTCCGATAACAATCGGAAATCCGCATAGCAGAATTGCAATCCACGCAATATCGATGCCATAAGGAGCCTCAAACCATTTACCAAGACTCAAAACTAATGCCATTCCGGAAAAAGCAATTCTAAGCAATCTGATTTTCGCTTCATCATGATACCATCTCTCTTTCATTATACCACGCCTTTCGAACATTTTGTATTATACAAAACATTTTGTACAATATTATCTTAATATCGAAGCTATAGCTGAAACAATAATCAAATAATTAAATTCATAAGATATTGAACATTTTTATGTGATTGTACAAAAAACATCTGCATCTCATATCACACGTAGTATGAACATGTTCCTTGTATGACATAACATATAACGGGAGCGTGGCACGCCCCCGTCACTGTTCATCAAGGGAATGGTTTAATCTAGTTCCGGCCCTCTGTGCTTCTTAGGTATCACCTGATTCCTTGGCCGTTCAGCAGTCTCTTTCTTTAACTCAGACAGTCTGCCCAAGACGCTTTCCCTGGTCTTTTCTTCAACCGCATTCCGTTTGTGTATATCCCACCATTCCTTAAACTTCCGCCAGGCTCCGGCGACAAGTTTTCCGATTGGTGTTTTGGGTTCTTTGAGAAATGCGTACCTCATGAATTCCTTCTGAGCTTCCGTTTCTACCATCGTCTGAATTGTTTCCTCGGTCTGCTTATTCAATTCCTCCAAAACCGTTTCATTCGCTTCAACAG
>OMSZ01000245.1 GCA_900313855.1 uncultured Eubacteriales bacterium | reverse complement strand
TCATGAAAACGATGGATAACAGAATCAAGATCGATCCTGAAAGACTTAAGGAATATATGTGATATTCTCTTAAGATTAAGAAGAGTTATATATGAAAAAATATATGCTAAAAGTAGTTTGATTAATTATTTTTATTAATGAAGAAGTATTAAAAATAAGAAGTGTCAATCAGAAAACATTTTTTAATAAAGAATTGTAAGTAAAGATAATTAATAAGAATAATAAAGAAGCTGTCATTGGATTGACAGCTTCTTTCATGTTTTGTCATAATAATATTGTATAACATCACGTCGTTTGACGATTCCTATAAAGCAATCACAATCATCCACAACCGGAACGTAATTCTGCTGCATGATCTTGTTGAGAAGATCCTCCATGTTGGAACTGGCATTAACCGGCGCGTAATTGTTGCGGCGGGGAACTGCTTCTAAAGGAAGCTCGTCTAATTGTTCATCACTCTTTCCGATCTCACTATGTAGAAGGTACCACAGCATATCGCCTTCTGTCACGGTTCCTGTATACTCGCCGTCCTCATTCAAAACCGGAATTGATGAGTATTTGTGCTGCTCCATCTTGGTAAGTGCCTGACGCAGAGAATCGTTACACCCCAAATATGCGACTTCTGCTTTGGGCGTTAAGAAAAACAGAATATTAATCGATTCCACCTCCCTTAAATTGTAATACATTATATACAAGGATAGTATATAATAGTTTGAAGATAAATACAATAAAACGTTTGAAAAAAGATATTAATATTTTATGAACTATGTGTTGAAAAAGGTTGTATTATAAAAACAAGTTTGTTATTATAGAATATGTTGTGTTATAATCATTTTAAGATACAATATGATGATTTGGAAAACACATTTAAGGAAAGGACAGGCGTTAGATAATGCAGGAAAGTGTATTCGATGAAAATGTTGACTATCTGTATCAGGTTCAGACTGATCTTGAAGCGGTAGAGCAGTTAAAGAAAGAAATGAACGAATACCGTATCCAGGAAAAGAATCTGAAGAAGAGTATTGCTTCTGAGGAAAAGTCAATACAGGATGAGATCGCTCAGACCATCAAAAGAAGAAAAAACGAAATCGAAAAAGTATATGATGATCAGATTGAAGCCAATAAAGCCAAGAGTAAGGCGGTATGGAACAAGAGGGATAAGACTAAGTCTAAGAGGATAGGTGAAAGAGTTTCTTACGAGACCTCTGAGCTTGCGGAGGAGAACAGGCAGCTTCAGGTGGAATTGAGAACTTTATTTAAGGCCCGTCATTTACCATCATATTCGAGGTCGGGATTATTCTATGCTTTGTTTATGACGAAGCGTGCGTGGGAATTCCCGGTGCTTATCCTTTCAATCCTTATTGCGTATGTCGCAGTTCCGATGCTTGTGTATCTTATATGTGCAGGAGCATTGTTTAAGAATAATACCAAGGATCTGCCGCTTATGTGTACACTGATCGTATCAGCGGTACTGTTCCTGATCACATTAATATATGTAATAATAATTAACAAGGTTAAGATCAGACATTATGAGACGCTGCTCGACGGACGACATATAAGAGATCAGATCGCAGCCAACAAAAGGCAGATGAAAGCGATTCGCAATAAGATCAATAAGGATAAGGACGACAGTCAGTACGGACTTGACAAATATGATTATAAGCTTGATGAATTAGATAAGGAGCTTTCTGATATCAGCGCAGAGAAGCAGGATGCCATGACGGTGTTTGAGAACGAGACCAAGCAGGTGCTTACCAATGAGATAAATGACAGGCGGCTCGGACATCTTGAGAACATGAAGGCAAGGCTTGATTCTCTTGAGGACAGCATGGCTTTGTTAGACGAGGATATTCAGAATTCACTGCTTGCGGTTGCTAATAATTATGGCGCTATTCTGGGAAAAGAATTCTGTACGCCTGAGAGGGTTGCAGATCTTATATCTCTTATGGAGGACGGTACTGCGGACACGGTATCGGAGGCTATCGCCGCTTATAAGGGAGCTGGAAGATAGCAGTGATATAGAGCATTGCCGATGCAGTTAGCCAGAGTCATGACGATATGCAGGCGCGTGCTCTGCAATAGAATTGAATTAGGGAAACCGGCAACATTTACTATGCCTGTGATAGAGAGATTACCTATCGCAGGCAGTTTTTTATTGACGCCTTTGCCGGGGATCAGCGGGTTGGTACTGACAGTGGCATAGCCTATGTGCTCAGGAATTCCGAGTGAGGCGTCGATCGCGATTATAAATGGATCGCAGTGATCTTCATATATTGTCTTAATGGTGGCTTCGAGATTCATCGCGTGAACAGGACTTTCCAGAGTTCCGTACACCGCCATGTCGGGGAGAAGATTTTTTAAATGTTCACCGACGAGCGGACCTAAGCAGTCCCCGGTTGCGCGGTCTGAGCCTATACATAGAAGAACAATCTTGTCTATATCAGCGTTATGCATTTCCAAAGCATTCATTATCGCACATTTTAATCTGTATTCCGAATCGGGTTCGAAAGCGTTGCAGTATACCGGTTCCAATGTTATCACCTCACCTGGTCTATTATATTTTATGAAAAGTATCGCCAACTTGAGCATGTTTTAGACATAAAAATGTTGTGTCGTAAATTAGCGGTATTTCTTACAAACTTCCGTAATTTGCGGACATTTTGATATTGCAGTGGACAAGGTTAGACATGATAAGTATTTTTTACGTGTTATCTTATCAAATAATGAGCCTTGCACAGCTTATGCGTGTACGCAAAGAGCTCTATGATGTGATAGGCAAAAAATGCAGCGGAAAGGAATGAAGGTCATGATTGAAATTGTGTATGACAAAGACAAAGATACCAAGGATGATATATTTGCAGGGATAACCCTGCCGAAAAATATAAGACAGGTAGGAAGTCCTGCCGGAAACAGAAGGATATATATTGAGGATTATGTTATGACTTATCTGAAACAGTTAGCGGATCCCAATTCTTCTTATGCCCGTGGGGCGATCCTGGTGGGGGAGAGCAAGAAGGGCGAACGGGGCGAAGCAATATTTATTAGCGGTGCCCTGGCTGCGCAGAACTTAGAGCTTGATCTTGAGGAGTCAACATTTGATGATGAGACATGGGGGACTATATATAAGGAAGTAAAGGCATATTTCCCGGATCTTTCTGTTGTCGGATGGTTTTTGTCAAGGATGGGCTTTTCTACGGAAGTAAATGACATGATATTAAAATTACACGTGGATAATTTTTCCGGCGATGATAAGGTTTTATATATCATGGATTCACTCGAGAATGAGGATGCTTTCTATATGATAGATCATAATTATCTCTGCAGACAGAGCGGCTACTACATTTATTATGCCAGAAATGAGGCAATGCAGAATTTTATGATCCTTTCAAAGGGAGACTCAGTTCCTGAAAAGGACGAGGAGGAATATCAGGATGAGGCAGTGCTCAAAAATTACAGAAGGATAATGGAGGAACGGTCAAAGACTTCCAAATTGGAGAGGATGAACCAGAAGCTCTATGCTGTGTGCTCATTTATGGCGGTAGCGGTTTTGGGACTGGGTATTGCCGTGTTTTCCAATTACAAGATGCTTGGGAAAATGGAAAGCTATCTTGCAGAGCGTGGAATGGATCAGATAAATGTTGAAACGCCGGCCAGCGAGGTTTCGGTAATTGCAAAGACGGTGCCTAAAAAGGAGATCACTACAGAGGTGTCGCTTGGACGGGTGAAAAATGCTGTGGAAAATCTTCCTAAATATTATACCGTGCAGAATGGGGACACGCTGTCTTCAATCAGTTTTAAGATGTACAACTCTGTTGGATATGTCGAAAAGCTTATGGAAGCTAACGGTCTTAATGAGGATGATCAGATACATGAGGGGGACAAGATCGTAATCCCGACCATCAGGTAACATATTTATTAAATAAATGCTAGTACCTTTTGACAAATTGTGTTATATTATGATGTAGGCGTTTGGACATCTGTATAATATGTGCAGCTTTGTAAGTCTTTTGGCCGGATGATTTTCTGGAAGGTAGATAGCATGAAGAAGGATGTAGACGAGAAGAATATAGACGTACAATTAAAAGAAGATAAGATCAAAGGCGGCAAGCTCAAAGACAGTATCTGGAAGTATTTTAAAATACGTAAGAATCCTGAACAGAACGAGGATTATGATCAGGATGACGAAGATGATGAGAATGATGTAAATGAGGCAGAGAACAATATTGATCTTTCAATTTTTGTTCGTGCGCTCATACTTGTTTTGGTTGTGGGCGGAGGCGCATTTTTACTATATTATTTTACACAGAGCAATTATAACGGGTATGAAGTTGTTGAGAATACTAATGTAAAGAACAGCTCTATGCTTGACTATACGGTCTATCAGAATTCGCTGCTGAAATTCAGCAAAGACGGAGCAACCTATGTTGATGAAAAGGGTGAGGCTGTATGGAATGAGACCTATGCGATGAAGATGCCGTCTGTTGATGTCTGTGGTAAATATATTGCGATAGCTGATCTTAACGGTAATGATGTATATATTTTTGATGAGAACGGTAAGGTGAGCAGCACAACGATGCCTTACGCGATATCTGATGTTGCGGTTGCGTCACAGGGTGAGTTCGCGGTCATATTAGAGGGCGACAAGGTTAATTATATTAATCTTTATGATAAGAACGGAGAGCAGATATCGGAGATTCAGACAACTATCAACCAGAGCGGTTATCCAATGGATGTCGATCTTTCGTTTGATGGTGAGAAGCTTTTTACATCTTATCTGTATATTGACGGTGCCAATATCAAGAATGGTCTTGCTGCTTACAATTTCGGACCTGTCGGTGTAAATGAGAATGCGGACCGTCTAATGGGTGGATATCAGTTAGACGATACGGTTGTTCCGAAGGTTGAGTTCATGGATAATAATACGATATGTGCTTTTGGTGACAATCAGTTTATCATTTATGCAATGAAAGAAAAGCCGAGCGAGAAAGCAAAGATTGAATTTGACCGGGAGATAAAGAGTGTTATTTTCAATCAGCAATATGTTGGTGTGATCATGGAAAATGATGAGGAGGTCAAGGAGGACAAGGAGGACGAGAAAAAAGCACCGTATATATTAGAGTTGTATAATACCAACGGCAGGAAGGTAATGAGCAAAAAAATCGATTTCAGTTATGAAAAGGTTAGGATGACAGATAAGGAGATACTTTTTGCCGGTGGTAATCAGTGTAGAATTTATACCATAAAGGGAGGCTTGAAATTCAATTATTCATTTAACAAGAATGTAGTTGATATCATTCCTACCGGATATAGCAGACGTTATATTGTATTATATGAAAATGATTCAGAAGTGATTCGCTTAAAACACGTTGGAGAACAGGAAAAGCAATGAATACGGTATGTATAGTTATAGGTTTGGTTTTTCTAATTAATGTAATTGTGGGATGGGCACGCGGTTTCTTCCGGGTGCTTATTTCTGTTGCCGGCGCTATCGCAGCCATTGTCGTTGCGCTTTATCTGGCGCCTTATGTTAGCGGATATCTCCATGAGAATACTAAGACTGATGATAAGCTTGCGGTTTATATATCAAAGGAACTGGGATTTTCGAAAGAGGAGGAAGAGACGTCTAAGGGCGTTCAGGTTGATATTATTGAAGGATTGCCTTTGCCGGGCACTATGAAGAATAACATTCTTGACAATAATAATCTTGAGACATATGACATTTTGAAGGCAACAGGCGTGTATGATTATATTTCAAAATCCGTTGCCGTGGTAATATTAAATGGTGCAGTATTTCTTGTACTTATGCTTGTTTGCTGGATACTCTTTAAGTTTTTGGGACTGCTTGTTAAAGGTATCAGTTCGATTCCGATCATACGCTCTATGGATAAATTCGGTGGAGGAATACTAGGAGCCATACAGGGACTTATTATGATATGGGTTTTCTTTTTGATACTTTCCATAACAAGTACCTTCCCGTTAAGTCAGACTCTTATTAAAAATATAAGCGAGTCACAACTGCTGAAATTGTTATATGACAATAACATACTACTAGATATTGTGGGTGATCTGACCAAGGTTTTGTTCCTTTAAAATTCATCATTTTTTTTATAAAAAAGGTGTTGACTTTGGAAAGTCACTATGATAATATAATCTTCGCTGCGGTGTTGGCGGGTAATAATGACAACTATCGCAACAGCGTATAAATAAAGGTTTTAAGACAAATGAACCGGTTTTTATAAGCGACATGAACCATAATAATTTAATGATGATTAAACAACGAAACAACCCTGAAAATTTCTTTAAATTTTCATTGAACGTATA
>OMSZ01000293.1 GCA_900313855.1 uncultured Eubacteriales bacterium | reverse complement strand
TATGTCAGTAGATGATCTTCTTAATCAGTTGTCGGAAAAGCAGATCAATAATATAACAGATGGAGATTATGACGGATCGACGATAGAGGAACAGGAACCCGTTTTAGAACGCGAAACTGTTGAGAACGAAGAGATCAATGCTTCAATAATAGATGAAATTAATAAAAATGAAGAGGAAGCTTTGGATAGTCCGACTGTTGAAGAAGATAATCAGTTAAGTGAAGCATCAAACGAAGCTGAAGATTACTTGAACGAACAAGAGGATATGAGTGCTGAAGCTAATTCTTTAGAAGAGACTGATATTAATGAAGAAGCAGGTCAGGCGAAAGAAGACGATCTTTTTGAAGAAACTGATGCTTTAGAAGATGCCGATCTTATGGATGACTCAAATCATATAGAAGAGGCTGATCTTAAAGAGGAAGTAGGTCAAGAAAAAGAAGATGATCTTGTAGATGGAAACGACTTAATAAATGAAGACAGTCAGACAGATGACAATAATTCTTCTGATATTTCAGCTGCTGATAACGATAACTTAGAGGATAACGAATCACAGGATTTCAATGAAATTTCGGATGCATCAAGCTTTGATGATAATGTAATGCAGGAGGCGGATTCATTAGAAGAAGCAGAAGAAGATGATAATATCATTGCAGAAGAAGCTTCTGATAATGATGATAACGAGGCTGATACAGATATAACTGATAGCTCTAATAATCTTAAGGAGGATGACAACGTGGAAGATAAGGATGTAATTTCGATCAATTCCGCTGAAGAAAACAATACTGATAGTGCTAAGGAAAAGAAAGACGAGAAGGCTGCTTCTGAGAGATCATTTAATATATCAGATGCAGATTCGGAAACAACCTATGTAACTAAAGGAACTAATATTAAAGGTGATATTGATACAGACGGATCGATTGATATTATAGGTACCGTAGACGGTAATGTGACCTGTCAGGGTAAGGTTGTTGTCGGCGGCACAGTGAAGGGCAATATCACAGCCGGCGAATTATATGCAAATGGTGCAAGGATCGAAGGAGACGTTAAGTCCTACGGAAGTGTTAAGGTTGGTGTTGGTTCTATGATAATCGGTGGTATTGAGGGCGAATCGGCAGTAATAGCCGGAGCTGTCAATGGAGAGATTGATGTAAAGGGACCTGTTATCGTTGATTCAACAGCAGTTATTATGGGTAATATCAAGTCAAGATCAGTACAGATCAATAACGGAGCAGTTATCGAGGGCTTCTGTTCTCAGAGCTACTCTGATATAGATGTTAAGAGCTTCTTTGCTTGATCAATTTGAAAAATATTATTTCAACAGGAGGTTGATCGATTGAAAACTGACAGAATTTTATTAAAATTAAGCGGTGAGGCTTTAGCCGGAGATAAGCATCAGGGATTTGATGAAGCTACAGTCTTAGAGGTTGCAAGACAAGTTAAAAAAGCTATTGATATTGGCAAACAGGTTGCTATTGTAATAGGCGGAGGTAATTTCTGGCGTGGCAGATCTTCTGAGAATATGGATCGTGTAAAGGCTGATCAGATCGGAATGCTTGCTACTGTTATGAATTGTATATACGCATCTGAAATGTTCAGGAGCGTTGGAATATCTACAAGAATAATGTCACCGTTTGTATGCGGTAACGTTACTGAGCTTTTTTCAAAGGATGCGGCGGTTAATGCACTTAACAATTCAGAGGTTGTATTCTTTGCAGGCGGAACAGGACATCCATACTTTTCAACGGATATGTCTACAGTTTTAATGGCTATTGAGATCGAGGCGGACGTTATTCTTGCCGGTAAAGCAATTGACGGTGTTTATGACAGTGATCCTAAGGTTAATCCTAATGCCAAGAAATATGACAAGATGCAGATGAAGGAGATAGTTGATAAACAGTTAGGCGTTATAGATCTTGCATCTGCTGTTCTTGCAATGGAGAACCATATGCCGATGATGCTATTCGGACTTAATGAAGAAGACGGAATATTAAAAGCCATGACAGATAAATCCAATGGTACATTTATTGAGGCATAAAAGAGTATCTGATTGTGAATGCATATATAAATTGATGATCAATTCCATCTGACATAAATCACAGTCATGAAGATGATAAAAATAATATTAAATTAACTATATAATGAACTAGGAGGGTTAATACTATGTTAAAAGAATTTGAAGACAAAATGCAGAAATCAGTTGATAGCTTGGAGAATGAATTCTCTAATATTCGTGCAGGAAGAGCTAATCCGAATATTTTGAATAAGATCAAAGTAGAATATTACGGAACACCTACTCCGTTACAGCAGGTTGGAAATGTCAGTGTTCCGGAAGCAAGAACTATACTTATCACTCCATGGGAGACTTCTTTACTTAAAGAGATCGAGAAAGCTATTCTTGCTTCAGATCTTGGTATTACACCTAATAATGATGGAAAGTCAGTAATTCTTAATTTCCCTGAGCTTACAGAGGAAAGACGTAAAGAGCTTGTTAAGGATATCAAGAAAAAAGGAGAGAATGCCAAGGTCGCAGTACGCAATATAAGAAGAGACGCTAATGATTTCCTTAAAAAGAAGCTTAAGGCCAGTGAGATTTCCGAGGATGAGGAAAAAGAAAATGTTGAGAAGGTTCAGAAGCTTACTGATAAATATGTAGAAAAGATTGAAAGTGTTGTAGAGAACAAGTCAAAAGAGATTCTTACCGTATAGTGGAGGTCATAGTGGAGAAGATATTACAGGCAATACACGAAGAAAAGCTCAATGTTCCAAAGCATGTTGCCATTATATTAGATGGTAACGGCAGATGGGCCAAAAAGAGAAATATGCCGAGAAATTACGGTCATGTCCAGGGTTCGAAGACTGTTGAGCAGATAATTGAAGACGGATATAACATGGGTATTGAGTATATTACCGTTTATGCTTTTTCTACTGAAAACTGGAAGCGCTCTAAAGACGAAGTGGATGCACTTATGAAATTACTTGCCAAATATCTCATAGATTGTATTGAGAGATCAACTAAGAATAATATGAAGGTAAGAGTTATAGGTGATAAATCCGGACTTGATAAGAAATTAGTTGACAGGATCAATGAATTGGAGAATGCAACCAAAGATGCTACAGGTCTCAAATTCACTATAGCTATCAACTATGGCGGAAGAGATGAGATAAGACGTGCCGTAAAGAAAATTGCACAAGAAGTATCTGACGGAATAATATCTCCTGAGGATATAACAGAGGATACTATCAGTGAGAGACTTGATACTGCCGGTCTACCCGATCCTGATCTGCTGATCAGAACAAGCGGCGAGGAAAGATTATCCAATTTCCTTCCCTGGCAGCTAGCGTATACAGAGTTTTATTTTACTGATGTATTGTGGCCGGATTTT
>OMSZ01000243.1 GCA_900313855.1 uncultured Eubacteriales bacterium | reverse complement strand
ATTATGAGTAGATATAAATACAGGAAAATATTGAGATTTCTGTTACTTCTTAATATTATCTTTATTCTTACGATAGCAGGTATGGGTTATAAACAGGAGCAGGAGGTAAAGCTTGCAAAGTCTGTTTCCGGTAATGTGGGAAAGACCGTGATACCTGTCGGAAAAACAGTGGGTATATATGTTAACACAAAAGGAATTCTGGTTATCGATACAGGAGAGGTGACGGATCTTTATGGTAATGTTACAACCCCGGCAAAGAACAAACTCGTAACGGGTGATTATATTGTTGAGCTTAATAATGAGAAGATGAAGACAAAGAAGCAGCTTATAGCCGCGATCACGGAATGTGGTGGAGAAACCCTTGATTTTGTTGTAAAAAGAAACTCGCAAAGGGTACATGTTAAGGTGGAACCTGTAGAAACGGGCGTGGACACTTATAAGATAGGTATATGGGTAAGAGATGATCTGCAGGGACTTGGAACAGTAACCTATGTAAATGGAGATGAGTTTGGAGCTTTAGGTCACAGCATAACGGATACGGATACCGGAGAGCTTATGCAGGTGTCGGGTGGAAAGCTTTATCTTGCAGATATTTACGGTGTGGAAAAAGGTATTTCGGGTACACCCGGAGAGATAGAGGGAATGATAACCTATGATACCTCTAATGTTGTCGGAGAAATATCCGGTAATAAAACATATGGAATCTTCGGAAACGTCACAGAAGATTTTAAGAATACCCTAGCTTGTGAGTCGCCGGTGATGCTTGGTTCTTATAGTGAGGTAAAGACCGGAAAGGCGTCGATACAGACTTATGTAAGCGGTGAAAAAAGGATGTATGATATCGAGATTGTCAATGTTCACAAGAACAGAAACGGCGACAGGGAGATGGAGATCAAGGTAACGGATGATGCTTTGATAGAGCTTACGGGAGGCATAGTGCAGGGCATGAGCGGCTCGCCGATAATACAGAACGGAAAGCTCATAGGTGCGGTAACACATGTTTTTGTAAATGATCCGACAAGAGGATACGGAATTTTTATTGAGAAGATGATGGGATGACAGATGTATTGTGAAGAAATATGTCGAATATGAAGCATAAAGATATTTATCTGTTATATGGAAGGTGTCGAAAAACGATAAAAGTAATGTCTAACTGCGCATATAAATAATGAATAAAACGTAACACAACGCTTACACAAACTAAAAATATAAATATATTGTGACGCAACACAATTTTTTAAAATTTTGTTAGTTTATGATTGTCTTACAACAACTTACAAGACAAAAATGCCTTTGCTATATTCTCTAAAAGTCGAGTAAGAAATGATTGTGTCAGGTATTTTTAAGACTGCGACGAAAAATATTTTATAAGGAGGAAATAAAGTGGTTCGTGTTATGGTTGGAAATCACGATGAGAATATGAGAAGGAGGATAACTGAGGTTTTGAGAAAACAGCCCGGTTGTCGCTTGATAGGCACATACGATAATGGCGAATTACTACTGAAAAATATTAAGGAACAGTTACCGGATATAGTTTTGCTGTATCCGGTACTTCCTGTGATGGATGCCATAGAGGTGATCGAGAAAAGCAGTACGGATGTAACTATGCAATCGGTAAGCTATATTCTTGTCGGTTCGGAAAATCTTACGAAGGTTTTAGATGTGCTGAGGGTGAAGAAAAATGTGCGATTTTTTCCATGGCTAAATGATGAGGAGGCGCTTTTCAGATTCATTAATGAATTAGCGACTGATACATTATCCCAGACAAAAGCAGCTTATGATGAAAATATTGTTGTGAAACAGGGTACATACGAAAAGGATCTTAATCTGTTAGTGACACAGATGATACATGAGATAGGAGTACCGGCTCATATAAAGGGGTACCTTTATCTTAGAACAGCAATATTGATGGCAGTTGAGGATATGGATGTATTAAATGCGGTAACAAAGCAGCTATATCCTGACATAGCTAAAAAACACGGGACAACGGATACAAGAGTTGAGCGTGCTATAAGACATGCTATAGAGGTTGCATGGGAACGCGGTAATATTGACATGATACATGAGCTTTTTGGTTATACAATACAGGCAGATAAGGGAAAACCGACCAATTCAGAATTCATTGCGTTGATGGCGGACAGGATAAGATTAGACAAAATGAAAAATGCAAGCTGAAAGGAGAACTAAAATGCATGACAGCATGAAGCTTTTAATTGTATCCACAAAAGAAAGACCTATCTATTCACAGATCTTTTCTTATATGCGACAGTATGAGTACGAGATAAAGGAGATTTACGGTAAGTATGATGAAATATTAACTACGGCTAAAAATATGCAGCCGGATATGATAATCACAGATGTATGCTTAGAGGAGGGAGACGGCTTAAGCCTAGTATCTGAATGTAAGAATTGTGAGGCTTTGGAAAATACCAGATATATATTTCTTTCGGCAGCCATGTCACCTTCTATAATCAATCTGGCATTTGAATGCGGTGCGGATTATTATTTTCTTGTCAATCAAAATCCCAAATTTATTGCAAGGATTTTAGAAAGAATATTAGACACACAGGCAAAGCTTAAATTACAGCTAAAGCAGCAGGAGGGAATGACATTAGAGCAGAAACAGTTCATTGTAGATTCTACAATAGAGCATGATGTGACCAGGATGATGAGAAATATCGGTATACCGGCTCATATTAAGGGATATCAATACATAAGAGAAGGAATAATAATGGCGATAAAGGATCCTGATATTCTCAATTATATTACCAAGTTTCTTTATCCTGCCATCGCAAAAAAATACAAAACCACTACAAGCAGTGTAGAACGTGCGATAAGACATGCCATTGAGGTGGCATGGAACAGAGGAAAGCTTGATGAGATGGAGGCATTGTTTGGTTATAGTGTTAATTCGGGCAAGGGCAAGCCGACCAATTCGGAGTTTATAGCTCTTATAGCCGACAAATTCAGGCTTGACTATCGTATGAAGGGATATACAAAAGACGGTTTTATTGCCTGAATTTTTTCTTTTAATACTTCTCCTTTTATGATATAATATCTAAAGGCTTATCAAATACTTGTTTTGGTGGGTTACAGTACATATAAGGAGAGGTATTTTCATGAAGAAAGTTGCTTACATTGCTTCTGAATGTGTACCGTTTATTAAAACGGGCGGGTTGGCAGATGTTGTAGGTACACTGCCTAAGATTTTTGACAAGAAGAAATATGATGTCAGAATTATTATTCCTAATTATGCTTGTATTCCGAGCAGATTCAAACAGAATATGAAATACATCACCAATTTCCAGATGGATATCGGTGATCATTATCAGTATGTTGGAATATTCTATATGGAATACGAGGGGGTTCCGGTATATTTTATAGATAATGAATTCTATTTCAACGGGCAGACGCCTTATGGGGATACGAAATGGGATATAGAGAAATTCTGTTATTTTTCTAAAGCAGCGTTATCAATTATGCCGGTTGTGGGATTTCGACCTGATATAGTACATTGTCATGACTGGCAGGCAGGAATGGTTCCGGTTTATTTGAAGACATTGTTTGCCGGTAATCCTTTCTTCTCAGGAATGAAATCCATAATGACGATCCATAATCTGCAGTTTCAGGGGAAATGGGATATTCCTCATGTAAGATATCATTCGGGACTTCCGGATTATCTGTTTACTGCGGACAAGCTTGAGATCAATAAAGATGCTTCGATGCTAAAGGGTGGTCTGGTTTATGCCGATCTTATAACGACGGTTAGTAATACATATGCGTATGAGAT
>OMSZ01000242.1 GCA_900313855.1 uncultured Eubacteriales bacterium | reverse complement strand
TTAGCTTTTGTTCCTCTTCTCCTAATAAACACATATCATCAAGCTCACCCGAAGGTATCTGTGAATTGAATCTCAACCCGTATTTATTAAGCCGTTTTTTCTGTACGCTCTGGGCCTTTTCTATTATTTCCTTATAATCTGCCGATCTCATTGACGGTGTATCATCATATAACTCCTTATATTCAACACGTTTAACCTGGATACACATATCAATTCGGTCTATCATCGGATTGGAAAGCTTCCTCAAGTATCTTTCTATCTGAAGCTTATTACAATGACAGCGTGTCCTGTCAGGATAATATCCGCAGGGACATGGGTTCATCGCCGCCACCAGCATGAAATCACAGGGAAAGGTGTAGCTTCCCTGCATTCTTGATATTGTGACAACACCGTCCTCTAACGGTTGTCTTAACATCTCTATCACATTCTTTTGAAACTCCAACATTTCATCTAAGAATAAGACTCCGTTGTGTGCAAGACTGATCTCTCCGGGTTTTGGTATGGCACCGCCACCTATCAAAGATTGCGATGTAATAGAATGATGCGGCATTCTAAATGGACGATTGGTTATAAGTCCGTCATCCGGAGACAACAGCCCCTTGGCGCTGTATATCTTTGTAAGCTCAACACTTTCATCATAGCTAAGTCCCGGCATTACGGTAGGGATCCTTTTTGCGATCATTGACTTCCCTGAACCGGGCGGACCGATAAAGATCAGATTATGCATTCCGGCAACAGCAATCTCTACTGCTCTTTTCATGCTATCCTGACCTTTGACATCAGAAAAATCAACCGAGTGATCATCATACTCCTTATCCATCTTAGTCTGCTCTACTGTTTCTAAGCTTTTAATGTCTTGTAAATGCTCCACCACCTCCTTAAGGTTATGCGCACCATATACTCTAATTCCGGCAACGATCGAGGCTTCTTTTCTGTTATCATAAGGAAGGATCACTTCTTTGATACCCTGCTTTTTCGCATAATCCACAATTGAAAGAACACCTCTTACACCTTTTAATTCTCCACTTAATGAAAGCTCACCGACAAACAGTATATTCTTGATACTTTCCTCGGGTATATAACCGTATGACGCAAGCAAAGCCACACTGATAGGCAGATCGAAGGCAGACCCTTCTTTTCTGATATCAGCCGGAGAAAGATTAATTGTTATCTTCTTGGGGGATAAAATGAAACCTGAATTTCTAAGTGACGTGCGAACTCTGTCACTGGCTTCACGAACCTCGGACGCAAGAAAGCCTACCATAGAAAAAACAGGCAGACCTTCACTTACATCGGCCTCAACTGTAATGAGTCTTCCTTCGACTCCATGCAGTGTGCCGCTAATTACTTTGTTAAACATGGGACCTCCTTTACATCGCCGATCCCACCTCATGAATTTCAGACGAAAAAACCGCCAAAAAATAAAGTTAACCTAAGTATTTGCCAATAAGAAAATACTCAGGTTAACAGGTATAAAATGCTTTTAAGAACCTTAATTATTGTAATATGGATTTGTGACAATGTCAACATCTTTCTTAATGACAATATACACAACTTTCATTTCGAAAGACTAAGACCATATGGTTATTTCAAAAGCTTCTTTAATTCATCCATGAAAATATTAACATCCTTGAACTCTCTATAAACTGAAGCGAAACGAACATAGGCAACTTCATCCATGTTCTTAAGCTCATCCATAACGATCTCACCGATCACTGAGCTGTCAACCTCTTTTTGTTCAAGATTAAACACTTTAGTCTCAATACGATCGATACATTTTTCGATCTCTTCAACAGATATAGGTCTCTTATGACATGATTTGAAAACTCCCGATTCAATCTTAGAACGGTCATAAGCCTCCCTGATCTTATCTTTTTTGATTATGATGAGAGGTATGGTCTCCACCTTCTCATAAGTGGTAAAACGTTTACCACAATCATCACACTCTCTTCTTCTGCGGATAGAACTGTTGTCATCTGCAGGTCTTGAATCAATTACTCTAGTGTTATCCTCACCACAAAAAGGGCATTTCATATGTACTTCCTCCATATTAAAAATATTATGATATATGTGTTTTAATAGAAAGATAAGCGATAAATATCATCACGATCGTCATACCCGGCATTCATCTTCCTTCATAACCGCTTTATCAAGACAGACATCGACAAGCATGATATCCGGTCCTATCCTGACAACATCACAGAATCTGATATAATATCTCATGCATTTTCCAAAGCTGAAAAGTCCGGTCGATGCGGGAACTATAAATCCGCAGATCTGACCGCTTTCAGGATTGAAATCAATGTCAGCCACACAGCCTATACGCATACAATCATTGCAGTTGATCACTTCCTTCTGCTTTAAGTCAACAAATGTCATGACTAACTCCAAAGCTTTCTCAACCACAATATATGCTCACAGACTATAAAAAAGAAGTATCTGTTGTGCTTAACATAATATCATACTAAACATCATTATATACTATATTTGCACAAAAAGCTATACCTTTTTTCAATATCTAGTTATAAATTACCTTAACAGGACATTTATCCTTGCAGGCACCACAGGAAACACATTTATTCTGATCTATATGCGCAAGGTTATTCTCAACAGTAATTGCGTCATTAGGACAATTTCTGGCGCACAGACCACAGCCTATACAGCCTGCCTGGCACACCTTCTTAACCTCAACTCCCTTATCCTTTGAGCTGCAGGCTACTTTATACGAGTTCTCAGCAGGTATAAGCTCTATAAGATGTTTTGGACACTGTGCAACGCATTTGCCGCACGCCTTACACTTCTTAGGATCCACAACCGCTATTCCGTCAACGATCTCAATAGCATCAAAAGGACATACATTCTTACAATTACCAAAACCCGTACAACCATAGCTGCAGGCCTTGGCTCCACC
>OMSZ01000241.1 GCA_900313855.1 uncultured Eubacteriales bacterium | reverse complement strand
GCCTGTTCTATCTCTGTGGACGGATATTCTTTATAATTATCCGGAAGATCTTTCCTATCTATAAGATATTTTCTTTCTATTTCCATGGTTGTTCTCCTTTTCACTCCTGTCTAAGATATAGCAATACTTTATTATAGCACGTATTTAACCTATATTGAAGATATTATATAGATGTGATAAAATGATAAAAGTGTCAATAATACGATCAAACATGAGGAGGTTACGAGTATGAAGAAAGCATACCTTTTTTTTGCAGAAGGTTTTGAGGAGGTAGAGGCGCTTACAGTTGTTGATCTGTTAAGACGCGGTAAGGTTGACTGTGTTACAGTATCTGTTTCGGGAGATTATGATGTTACCGGTTCTCATGGAATAACTATAAGAGCTGACAGAAGATTTGAGGACAGAGATCTTAGTGATGCGGATATGCTCATACTACCGGGAGGAATGCCGGGAACGACTAATCTTAAAGCGCATGCAGGACTTGATAAGCTGATTCATACATATGTTGATTCCGGAAAATATTTAGCTGCAGTTTGCGCTGCTCCAACTGTTTACGGGGAGAAGGGACTTCTTAAAGGGAAGGATGCAACCTGTTATCCGGGTCTTGAAGAAGGTCTTGTCGGAGCTAATGCAAAGACGGATCCTGTTGTATGCGACGGACAGTTTATAACAAGCAGAGGCATGGGAACCTGTATAGATTTCGGATTAAAGCTTCTTGAACTGTTAGAGGGCAGAGAAGTATCGGATAAAGTAGGTAAGGCAGTTGTTTATCTTAGCTAAAGGTGAACACTATAACCCGGTAAATGAAGGAAGGGTAAGCAGGTTGTATTGAACCTGATCGATGATGATAAACAGACACAGGGTGCAGTATGTATGAGTTTAATGTTTCGGTTCGTGGAATTGTAGAATTCCTGTTTAGAGAAGGCGATATAAGCAGTGGTGATGGAAGCTTTTCCAAGGATGCAATGCAGGCGGGAAGCCGTATACATAAGAAGATTCAGGGAAAGATGGGCTTTAATTATCAGGCAGAGGTTCCACTAAAGCTTGCTATAGAAAAAGAGGATTATGTTCTAAACATCGAGGGTAGAGCGGATGGGATTTTGACCGAGGATAATATTGTTACCATCGATGAGATCAAAGGCGTATATAAGAAACTTGATACTCTTGCGGAGCCTGTATTTGTTCACAAGGCACAGGCAATGTGTTATGCATACATTTATTCCCTGCAGCAGGAGCTTTCTGATATTAATATCACTATGACCTACTGTAATCTGGATACAGAAGAAATTAAGAGATTCAAGGAATCATTTACCTTTGAAGAGCTTGAAAAATGGTTTGATGACATGGTAGAGGAATACTGCAAATGGATGCAGTTTGATGTTGATAACCGTAAGTTAAGAAACGAGTCTATAGAAACTTTGGAATTTCCGTATGAATATCGTCCGGGTCAGAAGAATATGGCTGCGATGGTCTATCTTACTATTAAGGATGGGAAGAATCTGTTTGTGCAGGCGCCTACCGGAATAGGTAAGACTATGGCGGCTGTTTTTCCTGCAATTTCAGCAATGGGTAACGGGTATGGAGAGAAGCTGTTTTATCTTACTGCCAAGACGGTGGCAAGAAGTGTTGCTTTAGACGGATTGAATATTTTAAGAGGCAGGGGACTGCATTTTAAGAGCGTGCTGATAACGGCAAAGGAAAAGATCTGTCCGTTAGAGGAGATGAACTGTGATCCGGAATCATGTCCTTACGCAAAGGGACATTATGACAGGATCAATGAAGCAATGTATGATTGTCTGACCCATGAGGATAATATTACGCGGGATGTATTGTTAGAGTATGCGGATAAGCATATGGTTTGTCCATTTGAGATGGGGCTTGATGTGAGTCTCTTTGTTGACGGTATTATCTGTGATTATAATTATGTATTTGATCCGAAGGTAAAGCTTAGAAGATATTTTGGGGAAGGCGCTAAGGGTGAATATCTGTTTTTGACGGATGAGGCTCATAATCTTGTCGAGCGTGCAAGCGCGATGTACAGCGCAAGCATTTACAAGGAAGATTTTTTGAAGATGAGAAAGCTTATCCGACCGTATAATTCGAAGCTTTCAACTATCCTTTCCGGATGTAACAAGGAATTACTTGAGATAAAGAAAACGTGTGATAACAGCTACTATATTCTTTCCGATATAGATTCGCTTTATCTTAAGCTGCTAAGACTGCATGCGCATCTGGAATCATTTTTGGAGGAGAGCAGGGATATAGTTTCTCTTAAAGCGCATCAGGAGGAGATACTGGAATTTTATTTTTGCATTAATCAGTTTCTCAATATATATGAATTACTGGATGAAAGCTATGTTATCTATGCGGAACAGGTAAATGATCTGTCCTTTATGTTGAAATTATATTGTATTCATCCGGCGAATAATCTTACGGAATGTATTGATAAGGCCAATTCGACAATATTCTTTTCGGCAACAATGCTTCCGATCAATTATTATAAGGAATTGCTGCATGACTGTGAAGGGGATTCCGCAATATATGTACCATCACCTTTTCCGGTTGAAAACCGAAGGATATTAGCAGGCGTTGATGTCAGCAGCAGATACAGACTAAGAACTGCTTCGATGTATGAGAAAATAGCTAAGTATATAGATATAATGATCCATGGCAAAGCAGGTAATTACATGGCATTTTTTCCATCATATAAAATGATGGAGGATGTTTACGAATGCGGCAGAGCTAATTCTCTTTTTGGTGATGTGGAGGTTATTGTTCAGGATGCTCACTTTTCTGAGGAAGAGAGAGAGAATTTTATAGAAAGATTTACAAGGACTGATGAGCCTGTGCTTGGAATGTGTATTCTTGGCGGGATCTTTTCGGAGGGTATCGATCTTGTCGGGGAGAAATTGATAGGTGCAGCGGTTGTAGGAACAGGTATTCCCATGGTATGTAATGAGAATGAGATCAAACAGCGATTCTTTGAAAACAGGGAGAACAAAGGCTTTGAATATGCATATCTTTATCCGGGAATGAATAAGGTATTACAGGCTGCAGGCAGGGTTATTCGGACTATGGAGGATAAAGGCGTTATCTTACTGCTCGATGAAAGGTTTGTAACAAAGCAGGTTGTTGATACCTTTCCGGCTGAATGGGCTGATTACAGGGTGGTAAATCTCAATACTGTTGAAAAAGAACTTGTTGAATTTTGGAATGAATAAAGGTATCATTAAGGATATCGGGAGGAAAACAGATGAAGAGATTATTTATAAGTGATTTGGACGGCACCCTTCTTAACAGGGCTGCAGCACTCAATGATGAAACGGTAAGGATTATCAATGACTGTATTTCAAAGGGAATGGATTTTACAATATCCACAGCACGTACACCTGCAACGGCTTTGAAGATATTGAAGCCTCTTAATCTGAAATTGCCGATAACCCTGATGAATGGAGCTGTCGTTTATGATATAGCAAAGGATCGCTATATCAAAGAAGCGTGTCTTGATGAAATTGTTGTTATGGTAGTTTTGGGACTGATAAAGACCAGAGGACTTGCATGTTTTCTGTATGCGATCAAGGACGGAGAATTCACAGCGTATTATGATAGCGTCGGATCGACGTCGCTTAACTATTTCCGCAATGAGTGGATAATGAAATATGACAAGAAATTTACCGAGGTGGAGGACTTAAGCCTTGTGGCAAAGGATCACATTTTGTCCTTCATGCTCCGCGAACCCAAAGAGAAGTTAGACGGCTTATACAGGGAGCTTTCGGTTGTAAAGGGTGTTAAGACGGAATTCTATCCGGATGTTTATAACAGTGAATACTATATGTTAGAGATATATAGTGATACGGCATCTAAGAAGGATGCGGTGCAATACTTAAGAAAGCAGGGCGGGTATGACAGCGTGACGGGCTTTGGAGATAATCTTAATGATGTCTCATTGTATGAGGCATGTGATTATTTCTACGCGGTCAGCAATGCTCATCCTGAGATTCAGAATATGGCTGTTTCGGTCATTCCCTCTAATGAGCAAAATGGCGTTGCAAGATATCTCGAACAGCTGATGGATCAGACGGCTAATGAGGATGAATGATGTACTGATATATCAGACTGCCGGTGAGAATGAATGTAACATCGGTAAGACTTTTTGATAAGAATGAATGACATACTGCTATTGAGATAAATGCTGTAAAGATAATATATGATAAGAATAAAATCATAAGTTAATATGACAGGAGTTGTGAGGTTAAAGATGGAGAACATAACTGTTAAAGACATAGTGGAAATGACCGG
>OMSZ01000373.1 GCA_900313855.1 uncultured Eubacteriales bacterium | reverse complement strand
TTCATAATATCCCCCATGAAATAAATATTCTATCTGGATAAAACTTTCCTAAATATATAATAATATACTAAATTTATACCATTTTTTGCCATTTTTGCAATATTCTCATGGCATAATGATTACAAATGTCGAGTTTTATGAATATAATATGCAAAAAGCTCCGGCTCCGACAGACAATTAAGTCTGACGGATACCGGAGCTTTGGGTGGGGATACACCCATGAAGGTATGAAAAGAAATACTTGTAAGCTTATTATCTATTCGAATATTATCCTTTTATTACTTGATCTTAACCTTCTTAGAAAGTCCTTTCTTTCTAAATAGCTTAGTATAAGCTTTCTTTTTAGACTTAGGAACCTTAATAGTCACCTTATTATTAACTCCCTTAAACGCCTTACTGCTTACATTCTTAGCAGTAAGATTAGTTGATTTGATAGTGATCGTCTTAAGACTCTTATCGCCTGTAAATATCTGATTACCAAGCTTCTTAACCTTCTTAGGAATTGTAATACTCTTAATCTTAGGACAGTTAGCAAATGCCTTGGTTCCAATCTCCTCAACATTTGTTCCTACTGTTGCATTTGTAAGCTTCTTGTCACCTGCAAATGCCTGAGCACCAATCTTTTTAACAGTTGCAGGAACAACTATCTTCGTAAGTGATGTACAGTTCGCAAATGCCTGTGTACCAATCTCTGTTACACCCTTTGATATGGTTGCGGTTGTAAGCTTATTACATCCTTCAAACGCTTTTTCGCCTACTGTTGTAACACTTGAAGGAATCACTATTTTCTTAAGTGAAGTACAGTCTTCAAATGCACTCTTTTCAATAGTCTTTACACTTACCGGAATAACAACCGTTGTAATCTTTGCACATCCTTCGAATGCACTCTCACCTATTATTTCAACGTTTTCACCGATTGTCAAAGATGTAATTGAATTATCATTCTTAAATGCATTATCAGCAATTGATGTTACCTTACACTCGTTGCCATTAACAACCACTATTGCAGGAATAATGATAATTGTATGCTTAACTAACGGTGTTTTGAATTCTGCAGTCTGTTCTCCTGCGGCATTAGTTGTAACGGTATATTCACCGCCTGATATTTCATCCTGAATTGTTGTTACAGGTGCCGTAGTCGTCTGACCGTTATCACCAGACTGACCACTCTGTCCGCCCTGCTCATTGCCTCCGCCAGCATTAGCCTTCCATACCGCATACAAGGTTGCATCAGCATTAAATGTTACCGAAGCCTTATCCGCATACTCTGCGGCTGTCGCATCCTTCTTGGTTGCCCATCCTGCAAATGTGAAGCCGTCTCTTGCAAACGCATTAGCATTAAGCTGTGTAGCTGTTCCCTTCTTAACCACCTGAGGATCCATAGCACCTGTACCACCATTAGCATCGAAGGTTACGGTAACATTTACATTCGGCGACTGCTGTCCTTTATAAACGACTGCAAATGTTGAGCAATGTGTCAGATCACTATAAGCCTCAACCTCTTCATACTGGTTAATGCTGTAGGTCGTTGCCATTTCCTCTGTCTTACCATCTGCATCTACAAAGAATACACCCGGCGTAGCACCTTCTGTAAGCGTAGCCTCTGAAATAAATCTGACCTTAGCTTTACCTGTATATTTTCTAGATAATCCGATTTCATAAGCCGTTGTTGCATTAAGTCCTGATTTCTTAACATTTTCAGGCATCTCACCTGTGTACTTAGATACAGCTAACAAAGCGTCTCCCTCGCCTGTCATTGTTGCAACTGTTGCTGCATCAAATGAGAACTCAATGTCATCTTCTTCTGAAACAAACTTAAGTCCCTTGCCACCTTCTATAGCTGTAGCTATAACGCCGCCTATATCAACAGCATTGGTGAAGTAACCTCTAGGAAGTGATACAACGAGATAACCTGCGTCATCATCCTTTCCTTCCTTGATCATACTATCAGTTATCTTAAGCGTTCCGCCTGTATAAGTAAATGTTGCCTCACTTGATTCAACATCATTAAGAGCTGCAGAAACTTTAAGTTTCTTAGCATCGGCAGAAAGTCCAGCAAACTGTCTCAATGTATAGCCAAAGATATCATTGCCTGATGGAGTAAATGCAGAGCCCTCACATGTAAATGTACCCTTCTCGAAATCTATTGTGAGTCCATCACTAGCTTCCATTCGGAATTTTGCTCCACCTTCCGTTCCATCAACGCCTTCTGTTGATATGTTCAAAGTATTTCTCCAAGAACTCTTCTCAACAGCCTCAATATTAAATGTACCTTCAAGTTTAACATTGCCATTTATATCATATTCAGCCTTCGTTATAACCACATCACTCGTAGGAGTAGTTGCTCCTTCATCACCGATAGTTACCGAGGTTGTGAATACGAAATCTTTGTTAAATGTGTCAATTCTTACATTAAGAGTCTTGCCTGCTAACGAGCTGAACTTATCAAAATAAAGTCCTGATTCACTACTCTTATTAGCAGAATCTTCGTATTTAGGTACAAGACTATAAGCAGAAACTTTTGTCTCTTCACCGGCAACTATTGCACCATTATCAGCTTCAACATCTGACTTTCGTGATACTGACCAATAGGTCGTGTTCTGAACAAAAATCTCACCCATAGAGTCATAACCCGGAATATCTAATCCATATGCAAGAGTGAATTTTCCATTCTTTTCCTTTGCCTTGGTAATAGTTACAAAGTCTTTGGCAATAGCCGGATATTTCGTGCTTTCATCGAATGTATTGGCATCGTAATCAGTTCCCGAAAGTGTAGCTGTAAACTTAGTTGCATCAAGTGCCTTACCATAACCATCGCTTAAGTCAACCCATGTATACCAATTCTTTACAGACTCACTTCCACTAACAGTTTCTTTCTGAAGTTTAACTTCATCGTATTTCTTGCCATCATTCCAGATGGTTGCAGTCGGAGTATTAAGATTCTTATCTCTTGTTACTCTAACAAGTGCATTACCTGCATTGTCAACCTGGAATAACACATCTTCGCCTTCTATAGTCTTAGATTCCGGTATAATATCTTTATATACAGTCTTTGTCACTGTAGTTGATTTACCGTATTTATTATATGTTTTATAAGTATAAGTCACTGATGCCCTATACCGTCTGCTGATTATTGTTTTCGGCTCAAAAGTACCAAGGAAATAACACTTATACGTACCACCGGTCTTATCCAAAGTATGAGATCTTTGATTGTTGTCCGAGCCGGTATAGTAATCCAAATCTTCAGATGGATTTTCAACATTATAAATTTCAGTGCGTACTTTAACATCACTTGAATTATATGTCGAAGAATCAGATCCACCATAATATGTACTATCAGAAGCTCTGAATCCATATGTGGCATCATCAGAAAGACCTGACATTTGTGCACTCCATTTAATATTGAATTCAGGATACATATTACCATCTGTATGTTCGTATGATCTTGTAACTGTCGCTTCGGTAATCTCTAACTTATCAAGATTAACCACTTTCGGTTTCTCACCCATAGTAATAGTTGTATATGATTTAGTTGTAAAGTATGTAGCAGATTTGGCTCCTGTTGGAACGGTATATCCTTCCAAAACTACCGCAACCTTATACTTCTCTCCCGGTATGAATTTCTCTTTGTATTCATTATAGGTATCTCCCGGATAGGTCACCTTCTTCATATTCAAGTTACCTGCAATGTTAAGTACATTTCCTGAAAGAGATTTAGTGCTTCCGTTTCCGTATACATCACTATCCAGATAACCCTGTCCATA
>OMSZ01000240.1 GCA_900313855.1 uncultured Eubacteriales bacterium | reverse complement strand
TAGTAGCCGGCTTGTGCAAAATATGAAGATTAGAAATATCAGTACTGAAATCCGAAGCGATATCAACCATCATTATTCCGCTTACATTCTCATGGGATCTTAAGAACTCTTCCGCTTCATCATTAAATTCTCCTTCTTTGAAGAAGAAATAATCATTCTTATCTGCAGGCATGTAATCAGCAAAAGAAGCAACTCCTACACTATCTATATCAAGCTTATCCATTGCATCTTTGAATATCTCAAACATACGCCCATCAGTTTCGATGATAAATGCACGCTTGTTTGCAGCATTCTCAACCAGAATATCATTGGTTTTATCAATAACCTTCTGAGGTACGGTAAACCAGAAGTCCGATCCTTTTCCGTACTCACTGTCAACACCTATGGTGCCTCCCATAGCCTCAACAAGATTCTTCGCTATCGCCAATCCCAGACCCGTTCCTTCAACCGATCTGTTGCGCTTTGAATCCACCTGCTGGAAGCTTACAAATAACTTCTCTAAATCCTCCTCTTTGATACCTATTCCGGTATCCGTTACATGAAATGTCAGGTTGACAGTATCCTCAGAAACATATTCACACGTTACGATTACCCGTACAAATCCTTCCTTTGTAAACTTAACCGCATTGTTGGCAAGATTGATAAGCACCTGCCTTATACGCATTGCATCACCTAACAGCTTATGCGGAAGCTCCGTCTCAATGAAGAAGATCAGATCAAGCGGTTTGTTGCCTATCCTTGTAGCTACAACATTAGCAATCTCTGAATATTCTGTAAACGGTTCATAACCGTCCTCTATAATCTCCATCTTACCGGATTCTATCTTTGAATAATCCAAAATATCATTGATGATATTAAGCAGGTTTTTACCCGAACTCTGAATCTGCAAAAGATAATCTGTGATCTGCTGCGGATTCTTCTCTCTCATGGCTATCTCTGCCATACCTATAACCGCATTCATAGGAGTACGGATCTCATGACTCATATTAGCAAGGAAATCCGATTTCATACGACTCGCCCGTTCAAGCTCCTCGTTAGCCTTCTCCATTAATTTGATCTGAGTAAGTGAATCAGTAGTATCATGAAGAATAAACAAAGTACCTATCTTAGCATCATCATCACCTAAAACGATCACCTTAACTTTAAAATAGTATATCTTATCATCATATTTATATGCTATGATACTCTTATTATCATCAGAAATAACTATACTTCCTTCATCCTCATCCTTAGATTCCTCAATCCAGCTTTCAAGCTTTTCCTTATCCCTGAAATCTTCGACAAGCTTCTCATCCAAGGTATTCTTTATCATTGCATTGATATGAATAAGATCATTATATCTGTCATAAAGTACAAGTCCGTCACTCATGTCATTGGCAAAGCTGTCCAATGACCATTCTCTAAGTCTGCTGTGGGCAAATGTACTCGTAAAATACAAACCCAGAATAGCAACCATGTTATATGCAATACTCGGAATCCACATCGGCAGCACAAAATTTATCCTGATACTTTCAACGGCACTATATACAATAGCAATGAGCATTAATGCGTAAAATCTGGTTCTGAATATCTTATTAGCCCTGATAATACGTATAACCAGAACGCAAAGAATTATAGCAATATTAATATACAGGCCTATCCTGTATGAACGATAACTGAAAAGCAGACCTGTATTCTTAGAATCTACTGCAACCCAGAATGCCTTCCGGAAATATATCCTTCTCTGGAATGAAAATACACGTCCACCCAGATACTGCGAAATAACAAGATAAGTCTGATATATACACACGAAAACAGCCATCACGACCGCTACTATATAATTCCTTCTGTGATCGATCAGAATTACCATTACAAGGAATGCCAATAAAGACCACGCATGTAAAATGTAATAAGGCAGTAATATATCCGATGCATTCTTAACCATATGTGCTTCGACAATGGCAAAGCTGAATATATCAGAGGCTGCGATCATTAATGCCAATATCACGAACGCGACGTTCCTACGCTTCTCCGTTATTCCCTTAATCGCACATCCCATTGAAAAAAGGAACAAAATTATGAAAATAATCCTAAGTATATCCATATCATTCTACCAAAAAACCCCATTATTTGTTAAAAATGTGCATAAATCACACGATTATTATATCATTTTTTATAAAATGCGTCAATCGAATGTCACTCCAATACCTGTCAACATTCCGGCAATATTTACTATTCAAAGTCAAAAAATGCCTCCTTTTGTACTCATAAACAATCACGCCATGAAATACAAAAGGAGGCATATAACTTTACCATCTATATTCGATCAACCAACTCTTACTCATCCCAGTTGTGGTAAACCGCCTGCACATCGTCATCCTCATCGAGAAGATCGAGTATCTTGTTCATCTTCTTGATGTCCTCGTCTGAAGTAAGCTCAACATAATTCTGCGGAACCATAGTAACCTCGGCTGAAGCCATAGGGATTCCGTCCTTCTCTAATGCTTCGCGAACAGCAGAAAAATCGTCCGGTGCAGTAAGGATCTCATAGCTGTCCTCCTCCTCAGAGAAGTCCTCTGCCCCTGCATCGAGTGCCATCATCATAAGATCATCTGCTTCCATTTCACATTCTTCTTTATCGATAATAATCTGACCCTTCTGGTCAAACATGAAAGACACACAACCTGTTGTTCCTACATTACCTCCACCCTTTGTAAATGCATTCCTAACATTAGAGGCAGTTCTATTCTTGTTATCCGTAAGAGCATCAACAATAATAGCTGTACCATTAGGACCATAGCCTTCGTATGTGATAGAAACATAATTAACTGAATTGGCATCTCCGGCAGCCTTCTTAATTCCACGCTCGATCGTATCATTCGGCATATTATTGGCTTTAGCCTTAGCGATAACATCGCGAAGCTTAGAATTATTATTAGGATCTGCTCCGCCTTCCTTTACCGCAACTGCGATCTCACGTCCGATTATAGTGAAGATCTTACCCTTAGCTGCATCATTTTTTTCCTTTTTATGCTTAATGTTTGCAAATTTTGAATGTCCTGACATTTCTTACTCCTCTCAGAAATAATTGTTTTATGATCACAAAACCAATTCAAAAAAGCGATCAAAGACAATATGTATTAATCGGTTCTGCAAAACTCCGATAATTGTATCACTAGCCTATAACAATTTCAAGCATGAATTACAACATGCAGGATTCATTAGTTGAATAATATTCATGTTATAATTGAAAGCTATTAACACATGTGATAAAATGAGCAAAGCGGCAGCGTTGAAATAAAGGAAAGGAAGGTAAATAATGACATTACTATCATATCAGATATTTCAGACAGTTATCGAACAAGGCAGTTTTTTAAAGGCGGCACAGGTCATGAACCTAACCCCCTCCGCCATCAGTCACGCAATATCTACAATGGAAAAGGAATTAGGCTTCCCTCTATTTAACAGGAACAAGAACGGTATAACACTCACAAGCTACGGTGAAAATCTTCAGCCTTATATTCTTACGGTATTGAACAGCGATACAAAGCTTCAGCAGGCAATATCCGAATTCAATGGACTGACACACGGTTCCGTTAAGATCGGAACTTTTTCTTCCGTATGCACAAGCTTTATTCCGGATATAGTCGAGGAATTTTCCAAAAAACATCCAAACATTGAGATCAAAATATATCAGGGAACCTATGATGATGTATATAAATGGTTAAAAACCGGCGTTGTTGATATCGGTTTTCTATCCGATTCAAGCTGCAAGGAATTAAAACTCATACCTGTATATGAAGACGAGTTGTTGGTTGTAACGCCCAAATCCTATAAATGCCGCCATTCAAAATACATTGAACCCATAGAGGTAAGCAACGAGAAATTCATTTCACAGATGGAAAGTACCGATGCGGACATTCAGGAGTTATTCCAGAAATACAATCTTAATATTCATTCTTCCTGTTATGTAGTTGATGATCTAAGCCAGATTGCAATGGTAGCGGCAGGACTTGGTATATGTATAATGCCTCAGCTTGTTATGCAGAACATCCCCTTTGATGTCAACACATATTCCCTGCGTCCATCGGAACACCGCACAATAGGTGTATGCTCAATAAATGAAGATCTTATGGCTCCTGCCGTCAAGTCCATGCATAAGCATATATTAGATTATTTCAAGGCTATAAAAGACAGATAACAATAAGATAATATATAAAGATATAAAGATAGAAATATAGATAACAATAAAGCTAGAAATAAAGATAACAGTAAGATAATAAATAAAGATAGAAATATAGATAACAAAAAGATAACAGGATGCAAAGCGCATCCTGTTATCTTATCTATTATCACTCAATTTTTTCCTTACCACCCATATACGGCTGTAACACCTTAGGAATATTGACCGTTCCGTCTTCATTTAAATTATTCTCAAGAAACGCGATGAGCATACGCGGCGGTGCAACAACAGTATTATTAAGGGTATGCGCGAAATATTTGCCGTTCTCTCCGTCTACACGGATCTTTAACCGTCTTGCCTGGGCATCACCAAGATTTGAGCAGCTTCCAACCTCAAAATATTTCTTCTGTCTAGGTGACCATGCCTCAACATCGATTGATTTAACCTTAAGATCGGCAAGATCTCCCGAACAGCACTCTAATGTTCTAACCGGTATATCAAGACTTCTGAACAGATCCACGGTATTCTGCCATAGCTTGTCAAACCACATCGGGCTCTCCTCCGGCTTGCATACCACGATCATTTCCTGCTTTTCAAACTGATGGATTCTGTATACTCCTCTTTCCTCTATGCCATGAGCTCCCTTCTCTTTCCTAAAGCATGGAGAATAACTTGTCAAAGTCTTAGGAAGCTGATCCTCTTTGATGATAGTATCGATGAATTTACCGATCATTGAATGTTCACTTGTTCCGATAAGATACAGGTCTTCACCCTCAATCTTATACATCATCGCATCCATTTCGGCAAAGCTCATAACGCCTGTAACCACATTGGATCTGATCATAAATGGAGGCACACAGTAAGTAAAACCTCTGTCGATCATAAAATCTCTCGCATAAGAAATAATAGCAGAATGGAGTCTTGCTATATCACCCATAAGATAATAGAAACCATTACCTGCAACCTTACCTGCAGCATCAAGATCTATACCGTTAAACTTCTCCATAATCTCTGTATGATAAGGGATCTCAAAATCAGGTACAACCGGATCACCGAATTTCTCAATCTCAACATTCTCGCTGTCATCCTTACCGATCGGAACAGACGGATCGATTATATTAGGAATGACCATCATTATCTTATTAACCTTTTCAGAAAATTCTCTTTCCTGCTCCTCTAAGGCTGCAAGCTCTTCTGATTTCTCAGTTACAAGCTTCTTAGTCTCCTCAGCCTCCTCCTTTTTACCCTGCGCCATAAGCGCACCGATCTGCTTAGAGATTTTATTTCTTTCGGCTCTTAAAGCATCAGCCTTTCCCTTGGCCTCACGACTCTTCTGGTCAAGCTCAATAACCTCATCTACCAACGGAAGCTTCTCATCCTGGAATTTGTTCTTGATGTTCTGTTTAACCACATCAGGGTTCTCACGCAAAAATTTGATATCGATCATTTTCGTTCTCCTTGTATCATTTATAATCATTTTACATTAAAATGCGAAACCCAGACAATAATGTATGAGTTTCGCAATATTCTATTAATTGGAAATCTTAATATCCAAGCAGCAGGCTGTACAACTGCATATACTTCTCTGCTGATTTATCCCAAGAGAAATCCTCTTTCATTCCACGAACGACCATCTTGTTCCAGTCATCCCTGTGATCATAATAAATCTCCTTGGAATAGTTAATGATCTTAAGCATCTCATCAGCATTATAATTAGTAAATGAGAAGCCTGTTCCGGTTCCTTCATATTCGTTATAAGGAACAACCGTATCCTTAAGACCACCCGTCTCTCTTACGATCGGCACCGTACCATATCTAAGTGCTATAAGCTGGGTAAGACCGCATGGCTCAAAACGTGACGGCATAAGCATTGCATCCGCAGCAGCATATAATCTGTGAGCACGCTCATCAGAATAGAAAATGTTGGCAGATACCCTGTCGGAATATACCCACTGATAATGCTTGAACATATTCTCATACTTAGGCTCACCGGTTCCTATTACTACGAACTGAACATACGGATCAACTATTCCCTCCATAACCCAGTCAACAAGGTCAAGTCCCTTCTGATCAGTAAGCCTTGAAATGATACCGATCATATATTTGCCTTCATCAACCGGAAGTCCAAGCTCCTTCTGAAGTTCGATCTTATTCTGGGCTTTGCCCTTCTTGTAGCTTCTTATGTTATATTTCTTAAACAGCTTATCATCCTTATTAGGATCATATACATCATAATCAATACCATTGACAATACCGCAAAGCTTATTGTTATGGAATCTTAAGAGATCATCAAGACCCTCACCATATTCAGGAGTCTGTATCTCTGCCGCATATGTATCACTTACGGTAGTAATGTAATCAGAAAATACCATTCCGGCCTTTAGCATATTACCGTCTTTATAAAACTCCATTCTGTCAGGAGTAAATACATAATCAGGAAGACCTGATATATATTTGAACGTCTTAACATCCCAAACGCCCTGGAACTTAAGATTGTGAATAGTCATAATAACCTTGGTTCCGGAGAAGAAAGAATTATCATGATACAATGTTCTCAAATATACCGGAACAAGTCCTGCCTGCCAGTCATGACAATGAATAACATCAGGCTTAAAATTAATTACCGGGAGGATAGCAAGCGCAGCCTTTGAGAAAAATGTAAATTTCTCAATATCAAATCTTATAGTACCATATGGTGCCCAGCCCGAAAAATAATATTCGTTATCAATGAAATAATAGGTTATACCATCCATCTGGTAAGTCATAATACCTACATGAACATTCTCAAAGCGCTGACCAAGATCCATATAGAAATGATGAACATACTGAAATTTCTCTCTATATTCCCACGGAATACAAGTGTAGTTGGGCATTACCACCCTGACATCATATTCCTCTTTCGGAAACATTTTCGGAAGAGCTCCCACAACATCTGCAAGACCTCCTGTCTTAATAAACGGAACACATTCTGATGCAACAAATAAAATATTCTTCATACACTACATCCTCCATCTCTCATGACCATGCAAAAAGCAGGCGCAAAAATCTGCTACCTGCTATTATACCCTTTTTCCGAATTATTGTCTATGATTAAGATTACATTTTTATTATTTACTACCTTAATTCATCTAGTGTCTTTTTATATCCCTCCATGAACTCCTGAAAGAATATCCGAACTTCCGGAAGATCCATCTGTGTCAGTTTCTCATAGACCGCAGCCTTAGCGCTGCCGAATTCTTTATTACCTGTCTTCTCTTCTTCTATACATTTGATATAAGCTGATATTCTGTCAGCCGCTTTGACAAGCTTCCAGATGTATTCCTCATCATCATGCATAAACAATACGGATTCATATTCCTCTCTCATATAATCCGGAAGCAATGACAACAGTTCCTCAGCCGCCTGCCGCTCGACATTTTTATAAGCATCCTTAGTCTCTTTATTATAATACTTGATCGGCGTCGGCATATCTCCGGTAATGATCTCTGTACAATCATGATACATCCCTATTACCGCAGCACGTTCGGCATTAAGGTTATTGCCTAACTTCCTATTGGAGATCACCGCAAGCGCATGTGCTATAATTCCCACCTCAAGAGAATGCTCGCTTAAATTCTCGGGATATGAATTCCTCATAAGCGCCCATCTGTTAATATACTTCATCCTTGATATCATCGCATAGAAAGCACTGCTAATATCCTTTATATCGTCATCCATTACAATTCACTCCTATATTCTGCTGTTACCCAAAACTCAATCTTACTTCTGATGATTTTACATCTAATTACCCGTTATGTCTATAACAAAAGT
>OMSZ01000238.1 GCA_900313855.1 uncultured Eubacteriales bacterium | reverse complement strand
GATAATTCCTTCTCATATCTGATGATATAGAACGGAATATAGATGAACAGCCTCTTCTCTACAATCTCCTCCTTTGTTATATTCTCCAGAAAAATGTTATTCTCCGAATATTCCACCTTCTGTCCATCCGGAAATTCATAACAAACCTTTGTCTTTCTAGGTGTCTTTTTGGAATTTTTCAAGTAAATGACCGAGTAATGCGGAAACTTTATATATGCATACTCCTGACTCCATGTAGCGTTCTGCCTCGCCGCCAGAAAAGAATACTCTGCCATCCTGAGCGCCATGGAATCGTCATCATAACTTTGGCACTCAATAAGATAGCAATCATTCTCAATCCGTATAAGAAAATCATTATCCTTTTCTTCAATCTCCTTTGCACCATCTTCCAACTGATTGACTATGAATCCCTCTGAAGGAAGCACTTCCACCTTCGCATTCAACGGATAATTCTTATTAAATGCTTCATTAATACAGGTAATGAACAGCCTCTTGTGCTTCACCTTCAATGACTTAAATGTGTTATCGTAATCTTTTGTTTTCTTCATATTAATCATCTCCCCTTCATTTGCCGTATATATACTACTATACGGATTATAGCATTGCCAAAAACTCCTGTCAATCGCTCGAAGATAATTTCACAGAATGTTCATGGTGACAGGCACAATGTTCCTTCAAAATCCAGATGAAGCTGATTTTGCATATCCAGAATTCCCGAATAATTATTATTAGTAATAAATGTAGCAACAATCTCCGGCATACCACCAATTACCATATATTCACGAAAACATTCAAGTAAAGGTGAATACATTGCTTCAGGAATCGGTCTACAATCTGCCATATAAGAATACATATCTTCTATATGATTTTCATTGTATCCCTTTGCCCATAGAAATTCCTCAAAATCAAGAGAATACATCACATAATCCTGCTTATATCCTACACTGTTAGACTCAATCTCCTTATAATGAATGCCCATAAGCGAGCCACTGCATATTACATCATAACGTCCATCTATCTTAAAAGATTTCAAGCTTGTTGCAGCGTTAGGACAGGCCTGTAGTTCATCAAAAAATATCAAGGTTTCATTTGCCTCAAATTTCATATTAGGATTTTTAAATGAAATATTCCTTACTATAGTATCCACATCAAATCCATCATCAAAAATATCTTGATATTCTTTTTGAAGGGCAAAATTAATCTCCACCACATTATCATAAAAATCCGATGCAAAATGCCTTATTGATTCTGTCTTCCCAATCTGACGACAGCCTTTTACAATCAAAGGTTTCCTATCTGAATTATTCTTCCAATCATATAAAAATGTATCTATCTTCCTTTTAAGAAATACTCCCATAAAGCACAACCCTTTCAAATCATACTATTATCATTCACAATTTTCATTATATTATACGGGTATTATTTCACATTTTTCCTTAATTATCAATATATTATTTCACATTTTTCCTTAAATGCCTATATATTATGTTAACCCGCAAAAGTGCGTTTCATGCAAACATGACGCACTGGTAAAAAATAGGATTATCACACTAACTGTATGTGATAATCCATGCTCTGACATTTATTAAAACTTTATTACCCAAAAGATCAACAGGTGTAGCGGATAAATGATATAGAAAAACCACTTATTGACAGCCGACTTACTTCCGGATTCCCCATTATAGCAGAGCAAAAACGGGATAACCAGGAACATTCCTGCCTGCCACAGTTCACCGTACCAGTGGTGTCCGTTGCTGTAAAGGAAATACGCAGCACTCACTATCAGTATAACACATACAACCACATAAGCCTTGATCTGTGCCTTCTTATCGTCATGATTTTTATAGAACAGCCATGCCATAAACGGCCCGATTACACCCCAGTCACAGCAGGATGTTGCCATTATCAGAATAAAAACAACAAGACCTCTTAGAAAGCGATTCTCAGTATTCTCATATGCTGCAAGCATTAGAAAAGAAACAAACAAAGTAATGATAACATTGAAATCCATTACAAGTAATTTATTATAATGTGACAATGCATACGGTATCTGTGATATAAGACCAAATACCAGCAGCCGAACCCCATATTTCATTCGTGACGAAGTATAAATGAAGCCTTCCACCAGAAAATACAGCATGAGAGGACCCGTAAGTCTTCCTATAACTCTCATTGTGGAATACAAAGCAACTCCCGGCAAAGAACCATTTTCTCCGGGTGCCAGGAAAAACATGGCTATATGGTCGATTATCATCGCAATTATAGCTATGTACTTTATCTGATTCCTATTTAAACTGTATTCGCTCATTCTCCATTACCTGATTCTTTCATTTTGAACTCTACATAATCATAATCTGTATTTCCGTATATCACCTGACGTATCAACTGATCGTAATCTGAATACCCAGTTAAATACTGATTTGCAATTATCTCACTGTGATAAGTCATTGAGTGCGGCACATAATCTGATTTTAATGTTCCGTTTTCATTAAATGCTACATTTTCCAAGCATGCGCCATCATACATAACGTAATGCTCCGTCCGGTCATCATAGACCTTGTCCCAGTTCAATTTGTAAATGCTAACCAAAATGTTCTGAATTCTTTCGTCTTTTGCATGCAAAATATAGCTTGTGATATATTCAGGTCCCCCATACTCCCAATTTGTGTAATATAGATCTGTGTTATTTTTTAACTGAGTTTCAATCGTTTTGGTAGCGTTATCCAAGAAGAAACTATCAGCCATGATATCTTCAGGCTTAATATTGTACGAATCAAGAAGAAGCTTTTTCTCGACTGCTTTTTGGACTTCCCTTGCCTCTTCCTCTTGCTTTTCCTTTTCTTCCGCATCTATCTTTGCCTGCTCGCGGCTTGATTGCTCCTGTTGGGCACGTATCTTGCTTTGCTCGTATTCTGATTTTACCATGAAAATAGAGAAGATGATTCCAATAATGCCCGGGATAACTAAAAATACCATCACAAGGACAATAACAACTATTCTGACCGCTTTCGCCGTCTCCTGATTTGTTTTTGCAATTGCATCAGCTCTTCTTTGCTCATCAAGCTGTTCCTTATGCATTTCTCCCTCGGTCTTGATCTTT
>OMSZ01000236.1 GCA_900313855.1 uncultured Eubacteriales bacterium | reverse complement strand
TTTCTTCTGGTAAGCTTATTAGAAACCTCGGCAGAATTGATAACAACAAGCACTGCTACAATGACGATCATAAGTATTGTCATATATGTAAGCAGCCTGTCCTTAATATGCCATAAAAAACCTTGTTTTCTATTGTCCATAGCAACCCCTCCTGCAAAAAAATCACAATTATTATATAATATTTTTATTAATATTACAATAAAAAATAACAGTCCCTGCCCAAAAGCCGACAAAAGGGCTATGATTTATAACAATAGACTTTTTACCGGCTGTTTTTTTCTGTTACAATTTCAGTCATATATTATATTTTTATATTCCCTCGCTGATATCAAATATGCTCATCTGTTTATACTTATCCGGAAACTCCTGCATAAATCTGAAGCACTCATCCGGATTTGAAATGATTCCATTATCCTTACAAATACTACGAAGTATGCCCCTAAGCTCTTTTGCATTCGGACTTGGCAGCTCATACGCATTTCCATATTGTCTGATATACCGCTCTTTCATGCCCGGAAAATGCTTGTCAAGTGCCGCATAGTAGTATTCCCTGTCGCCTTCCCGAAGTGTAAGCCCCATGCCAAAATCTATTATGCCCTTTACACCGACTCTGACACACTCATTCAAAATCGACATTAGATTTTCTTCTGTATCATTTATGAATGGTAGCATTGGAGTAATCCATACTATTGTCGGAATCCCTCTTTCCTGCATCATCTCCAACACTTCGATACGGCGCTTCGTGTTACAGACATTTGGCTCTAATATCCGGCACAAATCATCATCGTACGTTGTAAGTGTCATCTGCACAACACATTTTGCAGAGCGGTTAATCTCGTCAAGCAGATCAATATCCCTTAGTATGCGGTCTGATTTTGTCTGTATCACAGCACCGAAACCGTTCTTTAAAATGATCTCAAGACATTTCCTTGTAAGCCTTAAGTTCTCCTCGCAATGCATATAAGGATCTGACATCGCCCCTGTTCCGATCATGCATTTTTTCCTTTTGGATCTTAATACCTTGTCCAATAATTCCGGTGCATTCTGTTTTACCTCAACATCCTCAAACGGATGAGTGAACTGATAGCATCTGCTCCTGCTGTCACAGTATATACAACCATGCGTACATCCACGGTAGATATTCATTCCACAATATCCTGCCCTGCCTGTCAGAATACCTTTTGCATCAACAAAATGCATAGCACCAATTCACCTCTTTTCTTATATACAAATAATCAATCCTATTTGATAGCCCAGAAACCGGCCTGCATATAGGATACCCATAAAATGTTGACAGATTTAAAACCGGCATCCTTTAGCATTTCAAGATGCTGTTCTATTGTTATCGGAAACATATCAACCCCGCGTCTTGCCTTGTGGACTTCTCAATCTTCTGCACCTTTTCGGCGTCCCAGCAGAGATTCTGATTATTACTAAAGCACGCAGTACAACCCGTGCAAAATCCCGGTCCGTCCTTTGGAAGATAATACTCCGTAATCTCTACACTTTCTGTCTGTAAAACACCCGAAGAAACCATAAGCCCAAAAAGCATTCCGTGATAAGAAAGCGGATCATCACGGTTGCGTTAGAAGAAGATCCTTCTTGTATAGTAAGAAGAATGCTCCGCAGAATGTCAAAACACCAAATAATCCAACAATTCCTTCAAGAGCCCATGCAGATGGATTCCATATACCTGCTATAGTCAGTCCGGAAATAAAATCCAACGCCGTATGTAAGAGGATTGCTAACGGATACAACCAGAATCTCTCCTTATTCCTGCAGGCATAAAACACGATTATTGATTCTCCGATATGGAACAGCACAGCAAAAATTCTTTCTACAATGCTAAGGGTAAGATTAGCAAAAGAAAATGAGGCAATTCCATTTACCACAGCCACTATTGAATCTGCCTGTTTAGGAGCCTTCGCCATCACCTCTTCCATAACAGCCCCAAATGTTCCTGTATTGATCATTAACGCATATACAATGTATGTTGCATACGTAGCTCCCAATATGAACATAACTTCAAATCCGCCATGTCCTATACCGTGCGAAATGGAAGTCTCTCTGTTTATCCTTTTCTTAAGTACCGTCTTATAAGCCACAAGCCGCCCTGTCTCTTCAAAAACTCCGGGAAAAAGACCTACTATGAATGCCCATAAAACCGGTCTTTCATTTATAAATTGACTTATTCCTGTATCTGCAAGTCCCATCTGCGTCGGGGCGATCAACACAGCCAAAAGCGGTTTTTCCAAAACCATTGCAAACAAAAAGAATGTCGCTGCGCCGACCAAAACAGTCGTAAATCTCTCTTTCTTCTTTTTCGTCCATACGATTGCTATAACAAGTGGAACAACGAACATCAGAATAGTTCCCAGTACAAGAAGTCCTATCTGCGCATAACCAATCTTATCAAACTCTGTCATATTCCCACGCCTCCTCTTTTTCTTTGGTAAGCACCTTCCTCTGCTTTTTTGTTATATGTTTCTGTCATAATTTTTTATTTGTTTAAATAGTCTATTGCCCATTCCAATTCATAGTCTTCACCATCAAATATC
>OMSZ01000199.1 GCA_900313855.1 uncultured Eubacteriales bacterium | reverse complement strand
ATAAGCGCGTGGTACTTCTCCATCTCAATATTGAGATTAGCAGCTCTCTTGATGGCAAGTGAATGCACTGTCAGACTATCCGGCGCCAACCTCTCAATCTCTAAAAGTGTATGTCGTACATCCTCTATATCTTCGCCGGGAAGTCCGACGATCATATCCATATTGATATTGGTAAAGCCTGCGTTTCTTGCAAGTGTAAATGCTTCCTTCGTCTGCGCCACAGTATGCGCACGACCTATAAGCTTTAGTGTCTCATCCGACATAGTCTGCGGATTAATGCTTATTCTGTCTACTCCAAGCTCCTTAAGCACATTTAGCTTATCCGCTGTAATGCTGTCAGGTCTTCCGCACTCCACGCAGAACTCCCTAAGATGTGAAAGATCAAAAACCGCTCTTATTTTTTCTATTATTATCTTTAACTGCTCTGCCGTGATCGAACTTGGCGTTCCTCCGCCAACATATATTGCCACAAGCCTTTTATTCTTATATACCGGACTGCCCGCAACCGCTTCCATCTCACGACAAAGCGCTTTAATATAGTCGCTTACCGTAAAGCCCTCTTGTCGTTCATCAGCATATAAGGCTATAGGATAGGAAGTAAACGAGCAATACAGACATCTTGTCGGACAGAACGGAATCCCTATATATACACAGTATTCATTCTCATAATCAAAATCAGCAAACAACTGCTGTTCCTTCTTCGCGACCTCTATACAGATATCCGCCTTTTCCGGACTTGCCAGATACACATCCTCATAAAGTCTCCTGATCTTCTCTTCCGACTTACCGTTTTCAATGCACTCCGTCGCGATCTTCGTCGGTCTTACCCCGGTAAGACTGCCCCAGGGCAGAGTCTTTCCCGTATACTCCGAAAGCATCTCATAGAGCTTTCCTTTGATAGGATTTCTTGCAAGCTTTCTGTTCATGAAGTCAGTAACAACCGTACTGCTCTTACTATATCCGTTCTCATCTGTAAGTGTAAATGTTACATACCCGCCACGCTGTAATACAGGAACCTCCACATCAGTGTCGTAGGTAAATTCCGCTTTTAGAGCAATTCTTGTACCCTCTTCCTCTAATACAACCTTCTCATTGTCAAAGAACGCCTGCAGCATCACCCGTATATCGTTATTGTATAAATCTATATTCTGGTTAAGGTATATCATATTATTTTACCTGATCATTAAAACCGTACCGTAATGTCCTTTTCCAAAGAAACTCCATATCCTAATAATGTGGTTCAACACACCACCAAACGATGCCATCAAACAACTTTATGCTTCGGGACAGGCATAATTATTCTTCTTCTCCCAACCGATAGTCGTGGTATCCATATGTCCCGGAAAAACCTTGGTATCATCAGGCAAAACATAAAGCTTCTCTCTGATAGATCGCGCAAGAGTCGCGCCGCTTCCCGTAGGAAAATCCGTTCTTCCCACGCTTTCACAGAAAAGAGTATCTCCCGCGATCACAGACTTAAGCTCCTCAATATAAAAGCACATACCGCCTGCCGTATGTCCCGGTGTCAGGATACATTTAATCTTCGTTCCGAGCATGTCAAGCTCTTCTCCATCCTTTAATACTTCATCCGCATGAATCGTCATCGGATCACCAAACATTGTTGAAAGGTTAACGGCAGGATCACCAAGCACCTTTTCATTCTCTATTTCAGATGCATATATCGGAACATCAAAACGCTCCTTTAATGTACTGACTGCACCTATATGGTCATAATGTCCGTGTGTCAGGAATATCGCTTTAAGGGAGAAACCCGGACTGTTAAATATCTCTGTAAGAGTATCCGCTTCCGCACCCGGATCAAACGCAACAGCTTCACTCGTGTCATGATTGACAAGAATGTAACAGTTTACATCCATATATCCGTATACTGTTTTCCTGAAAATCTCTATATTTGCCATACGAAATCTCCTTAAACTGACTACATCAGGCTTCTAGACATCTCATCCTACGCTTCGCTCTACATCGAGCACGCCCGGTATCTGTCTTATCTTTGAGATAACTAACTTAAGCTGGTCTACTCTCTTGATCTCAAAATCAACAACAATCGTTGCTTTTTCATTCTTGTGACTGGTCTTACTGTTAATTCCGGTCACATTGATATTAGCCTCGGTAAACACCCTAGAAACATCAAACAGCATTCCCGTTCTGTCTGACGCAAATATCTTAATCTCCGTAGAATACAATGCGTTACTGTCCTCATCGGCATTCTCTAACCACTCTGCCTCAATAAGACGTGTACGGTCAGTCTCATTCATTCCCATAACATTGATACAATCCGTTCTATGAATGGAAACACCGCGTCCTCTTGTCACATAACCGACAATCTCATCACCCGGAACCGGCGAGCAGCATTTTGAAAAATGAACAGCAACATCATCTATTCCCTTAACTCTTATTCCACCCTTTGCAACCGTTGAATGACGATGCTCACCTATATGATTGATCTGATCAACAAGATCATCCTCTGTCATCTCAGCCTTGAATTCCTTATTCTTAGCCTCGAGCAATTTATTGACAACCTGACCTTCCTTAAGGGCGCCATGACCGATAGCAGCCATAACCGAATCCCAGTCATTGAAATTATATTTCACCATAACAGCATGCTGGTATTCTGCCTTGGAAAGCTCAACATAATTATATCCCTTACTCTTACAATACTGGATGATAAGCTCCTTGCCTCTGCTGATATTCTCTTCCTTGAATTCCTGCTTGAACCACTGATTGATCTTGCTCTTTGCCTGAGCCGATTTGACAATCGTCAGCCAGTCACGGCTCGGCCCCTTGGAATTCTGCGAGGTAATGATCTCAACACGGTCACCGTTCTGAAGCGTATACGTCACCGGAACAACCCTGCTGTTAACTCTAGCTCCAACCATACGGTTACCGACTGCCGAATGAATGCTGTAAGCGAAATCTATCGGCGTAGAACCCGCCGGAAGATTCTTAACATCTCCGCTTGGCGTAAAGCAATATACCTGCTCAGCAAAAAGATCAAGGTCAGTCTTAACGGTATTCATGAATTCCTTGTTGTCCTGATTCTCCTGCTGAAGCTCTAATATCTGGCGAAGCCATGTAAGCTTCTCCTCTTCCTTATCCTTAGAAGTACCCTTAAGGTTCTCCTTATATTTCCAATGTGCAGCGATACCGTACTCAGCCGTCTTGTGCATCTCATAAGTACGGATCTGAATCTCAAACGGACGTCCGCTCTGTGATATCAGCGTTGTATGAAGCGACTGATACATATTAGACTTAGGCATTGCAATATAATCCTTGAAACGTCCCGGTATCGGCTTATACTTCTCATGTATAACGCCAAGCGCCGCATAGCAGTCACGAACACTGTCAACGATAATACGGACCGCGAATATATCATATATCTGATCCAACGTCTTGTTCTGATTCTTCATCTTCTTATATATACTGAAGAAATGCTTAACACGTCCGTTGATCTCAGCCTTTATTCCCGCCTCGTCAATGACATCCTTGACCTCGGCAACTATATTATCAATAAATGATTCCCTCTCCTCTAAGCACTCATCGATCTCGGTCTTAAGCTCTTCAAATTTCTCAGGTTCAAGGTATCTTAATGAAATATCATCAAGCTCCACCTTGATCTTACTTATACCAAGTCTGTGAGCTATAGGAGAATATATATCCATAGTCTCTCTTGCCTTCTCGATCTGCTTGGCAGGACTCTGATATTGCAGGGTTCTTAAGTTGTGCAAGCGGTCGGCAAGCTTTATAAGAATAACTCGTATATCCTTGGCCATAGCCAGAAACATTTTTCTAAGATTCTCAGCCTGAACTTCAATCTTATCCTGAGAGAAATTCAACTGGGTCAACTTGGTAACGCCCTCAACCAGAAGAAGGATCTCAGGAGAGAATTCTCTCTCTATCTCTTCATCGGTCATAATAGTATCCTCTATTACATCATGAAGAATTCCCGCAACTATAGTCTCCTTATCAAGCTCAAGCTCTGCCAGAATAATGGCAACACAAAGAGGATGCATGATGTATGGCTCACCGGACTTTCGAAACTGCCCTTCATGTGCTTTCTCAGCTATATGATAAGCCTTCTCAATCATGGAAATATCTGCATTCGGATGATACTTTTTAACTTCTGCTATCAATGTCTGGTAAAGCTCCTCAGGAGGCGTAAAATCCTTTGGTGTTGTAAGCTCCTTATCCAAATTCACTATTCCTGCCATACTCTCACCTTCTTTACTGTCTGTATGTTATAGATTATATCCCAATACTACCCGGTTGTAACGCAAAAAATACTATTTTTCTGTAATTTTGTAATATATTCACATATTTTCTGTTCTCCAAACCGGAATTCTATATATTTTTTAATACTATTATTTACAGAACTTCCCTTACTGCTGCCATCGAATATTCTACTATCTTAAACTGTATACTTCTGTTCCCGTTAAATTCATTGATCTCCGGATAGTATATAATATTGAGCATAACATTATTCAGCCATCCGTGAAGAAGCTTGTCATACTCCTCCTGACCAAACCACTTTATAATGTTCTCCGAGAATTCTGACGCATTAAAATATATTCCTTCCCCGACAAAGCCTTCGGCAGTCTCCATAACAACCTTAACCACACTCTGCTCCTTGCCGAGTATCTTAGCCGACCTGATCCTAAGATCCTTCTGCGCGAATACAGGTTTCTGATTACCCTGACCAAAAGGAGCCAATCTTTCAATCTGTTCGATCAGTCCCTCTGTCACATACGATATAGGCATGGCTATATCTATCATTACCTTTGGTGCCATCTCCTCTTCCGTAAGCTTACAGCACTCATTAAGCCTTGTCCTGAATGCATCTAACCTGTCTCTTTCTATCGAAAATCCCGCAGCCTT
>OMSZ01000231.1 GCA_900313855.1 uncultured Eubacteriales bacterium | reverse complement strand
TACCACACAAGGCGTAACAAATGCGTAACAAATCGTTGCAGCATGGAGGATTTGATAGAACCGGCATCTTTTGATTGACAACGCAAACCATATATTCATTCAAAATTTACTAACTACAAAGATTTCTTAGGCGTAAATGTTACATTCAACACCATATCCATGCCATCTGCCAACCTTTGAAGCAATCTGATAGACGGGTTGCGTGTTCCGTTCTCTAATTTGCTAATATCCGCTTGATTAATTCCTGTTCTTTCAGCAAGCTCCTTTTGCGTAAGATTCTGAGATATCCTTGCATCTACAATCGCTTTAATAACATCCATTTCCGGTTGAATTGCCTCATACTCTTTCCTAAACTCTTCATCTTTCATCTGTTCAGCAAACATATCATCTAATGTTCTCATATACCCTTCACCCTTTCCAGATAATCTGTTCTACGATTCTTTGCCAGTGTTATCTCTTCTCTTGGTATCTTTTGTCTTTTCTTAACAAAACCATTGGTTAATATTAATATTAAACATAACAATCTCCTTTGTATTATATGGCATATATGCCATATTGTCAATCTGCATAATATTTTACGATCGCAATCAATTCAGCTTTTAATCTTGAACCCTACTATCGTAATTATATCAGATCAGCGATACAGTTTTTGGTACCACACAAAAAATCCCAGTGATTTTTCAACCACTGGGATTTTGGTTTAACATATTTGCTATCTTCATTCCCTAATTATATATACAACCATCCATATCGGTGACTGACCTATAACAGATCCTCATCTAAGACACTGACAAGTTCAATCTCAGTATCATCCTCCGCAGTCTTTGGCAACACATCACCATCCGTCTCTATCGAGCCATCATGAGCAGGCTCTGGCAACACATCACCACCCGCCTCAAGCGAGCCATCACCCGCAGCCTCAGGAGACTCATCATAGGAAGTTTCAGGTGATTCATCATCTTCTGTCATTCCTTCCTCAGACTGCTTTTTCATTTCTTCATTCTCATTTTCCTGCTGATAATATTTTTCAGCTCTGCGTTTCTCAACAAGATCATCGATCTTTCCGACTATAAGCGCCTTAAAAGTCCAGGTTCTTCTCTCCCACAAGCCATAAATAAGCCAGATAATACTAATGACGGGAAATACCAGAAGCACAAGCCTTAGCAGCAAAAGGATCATAAGCCTCTCATCACAAACTCTTGCGATATTCTCCCAGAAGGGATAGCCTATCGAAGAAGTTCTCATCGTTCTAAGATTCCAATGCTTTACCTTAAGAAGAAGCTCCATGTCGTTATATCTCTTGGTATTCTCAATAATTTCAACATCATCAAAGGACAACGGATTATCCTTCTTCTTGTCAAGCTGGTCACTTTCCTCATCTGACAGTCCGTAAGCAGTCCTTACGGCATAAAACGCGTAATTGGAGATGGGATTCGGATATACGACCTCATAGCATGTTATCGGAATACTATCATTCTTCTTTTTAAGCTCATCATACATCATATATACACGGTTCTGATCTCCATAGGCATACTCTGAGATATCGTCCTCGTCAACCTTTACAACACCTGCGATATAATAAATGTTGTCTCCATACCATACCTGCATGCCGACTATATCATTAGAACCGAACATCGTCCACGCAAAATTCTCATCCACCACTATCCTGTCGTGATTAATATCCGACTCCGATATATAGCTTCCCGAAAGCAGCTTCATCGGATGGAACTGAAAGAAATCTCCGCCAATACCAACAGCCTTAACAGACAGATTATTACTGTCTTTTCGAAGTGAAATATCCGTTTCGCAGCTATAAGCATCTATCCAGACGCGACCACCCGTCTGCGACTCTCCTCTGGCATCCTTAACAAGCGTTGACTGCAGCGAACCTCTTACATCATTAATTCCATCGCTGTCAAACATACGTCCCGGAGAAATAAATGCACTTACCTGCGCATAAGGCATACGCTTCTCGCCAACCAAAGACCTGATATTAAGCTTCTTTTTGTTTTTATCCGGCCCATCATCTTTTTTCTTAGTCACATTCGTAACGGCGTCATTTTCCCATCTTGCCGCCTCCTGCTGTGATACCATGGCATCCGCCATTTTATGCGCTTCTCTGCCCACAGCAAGAAAAATAACAAGAAGGATCGCATCTATCAACAGTATTCTTCTATGTTGTACAATATAGTCTTTTATGACCTTCATGTAGATTCTCCTTCTATGCAAATCCTAACTTACTGTACAAGCCTGACCTGCATTCCATTCTCAAGCGGCTTCGATGAATTGGTGATAACATCCTCATACTCGGCAACACCGCCCGTAACGCCGGAAGACGTATCATCAGAAGCCTCAACCTCGACATCGGCACGCTTAACCGTATATCTGTTTCCAAGAGGCGTTCCCTTAACCTTAAGGATTAATACAAACTTACCCTTACTGTCTTCACGGACAGCATTATTCGGAACAACCGCATCATAGTGATTGCTTCTCTCACCAACGGCAAACGCTAAAGTCTGACCTACCGAAACATCACCCTTAACTTCAAATGTCACTATCATACTCTGATTAGGATTCTCAGTATCAACTCGTATATTCTTAACCGTTGCGGATACACTGTCATCCCATATATTCTCAATTGTAGCCTCGTCACCTGTCTTAATAAGCTTGCTCTGGGCTTTGCTGACATTGATCTTTACAATATATCCGCTGTCCTTAAGCTGCAGCTTTGCAAGCGGTGCGTCTGCTGTCGCGGTATCACCCTCTTTGACCGCCACCTCAGATACAACTCCGTCATCCTCGGCTTTAACCTCCTTAAGATCATCACTCTTTTTTAGCTTATTGATCTTCTCTCTCTGCTCATCCATCTCCTTCTGCGTAGCCTCATTATCCATTGCTTCACTCTTTGCATTAAGAGCATCCTCTTCCTTTCTCTTATCAAGAGCACGGACAAGAGATTCCAAAGACTTCTTTTTCTCCTCTACAGAGGCCTTGGCATCCTTAAGCGGCGTAACCTGAGACAGCTCTGTCACCTTAGTTTCCTGAGTATCCTGAGTTTTCTTAAGTGTATCATAACTGCTTTTGGCAGCCTTTAAGTCTGCATTTATCGACTTACTTGATTTGAGTGCCTCCAAAAGTTTCTTATTCTTATCAATTGATGCCTGTCTATCCTCAATTTCACGATCAAGAGATAATGTATCCTCACCATTATCCTTTGCAATAGTAAGATCTTCCTTAAGTCTCTTCATTGATTTTTCATCATCTGCCAAAGCGGTTTCAATAGTATCATAATCGCCGATTTCCGCAAAAGCATCAGACTTAGCCTGAAGATCATCTATTTTTGTCTGAAGTGCATCAATATCCTTCTTAGTCTGGTCTAGCGCCTTCTGCGCCGCCTTAAGCTCCTTGTCATTCTTTTTTGACTTTTCAAGATCATCTATTGCATCCTTAAGTGCCTTCTTGGCATCTTTGATTCCTATATCATCCTCAGTATAATCGGGACCTAATTTAAGAAGAGACTTTGCATAGTTAAGCTCCATTGTCTCAAGAGCCTTCTCTGCTTCGTCAAGCTCGGTATTCTCGCCCTCTTCAAAGGTAAAAAGCACATCACCCTTCTTAACCTCATCTCCGACCTTAACCTTAACCTCTTTGATCTTACGGGTACCGCTGACCATAACATCGCTGTCGGAATTAGTCTCAACGGGCCCCTGCCCACGAACCTTATTAGATACCGTCCCCGATGTAACCGGCTCTGTCGCCACCTCCGGCAGAGAATAATTCATGATTGTATTAGAAAAAAATGTAAGCACCAATAAAACAATTATGAATATCGCTGCAAATTTTTTAATAATTTTCTTTCGACCTGACCCTTCCATTTTCGTCCTCCTGTTATTTAATACTCTACCGAAACATTTATAATTAATTTATCCCTTTACACTGCCGGAATAAGATATTCCCTCGACAAGATATTCCTCTCCATAAAGGAATATAAGTATTGTCGGAACCATATATATCGTTGCCACCGCAAATGCCAGCCCGACCTCGCCTGTATTGATCTTAGAAAGAAACACTGACAGCGGATGCTTATCTGCATCTGAAAGCATGATAAGCGGCTGTTCAACCATATTCCAATAATCTATGAACACAAGGATTGCTACCGAAGCGATAGGTCCTTTACAAAGCGGTATACACACCTTGGTAAATATCTGCCACTCATTTGCTCCGTCAAGCTGTGCCGCCTCTATTAGTGAAGCCGGTATTCGCCTCATAAACTTTGTAAGCAGATATACACTAAACGGGGCGAATATTCCGGGCAGTATTATCGACCATCTTGTATCAAGTATATGCAGCCAGTCTGCCACGATATAGTTAGGAACCAATGTCACCTGAAACGGCATAAGCATAACTGCCACATACATAAAGAAGAGGACTTCCCTTCGCTTACTCCTAAATCGCATAAAGCTGTATGATGCTCCAAGCGCAACTAATATCTGAAAGATCATGATCGGAATAACCAATATAACCGAATTCCAGAATTTCAGCAGATACTCCGGACTCTTAAGAAGCACCGTTGAGTACTGCGAGAAATCAACCATATCGGGAATCAGTTTCAAATTGACCTTCTCCGCCACATAATCTGTATCTTTCTCTCCATAATCCAATTGTTTGTATTTATTAAATATAACACCGTAATTCGTACTGATCTCTGCCGATGACATAAATGAATTAGCCATGGTCAAAATTGTCGGCAGAAGAAATGATATTGCAAACGATGCCGCAATAAATGTCAGAAGAACCTTTTTTATCAAATGTCTTTTCTTCGCATTTTTCACACACCATTCCTTGACTCTGTCTTTTCCCATCAGCCTTCCACATCCTTTCCGTAACGATCCTCCGCAAAGAACAGGAACCCGATAACAATGCACATGACAATGCCCATTATTATCGCCGCAGAAGAAAGCTTCTGATAATCAAGCGCCCTAAAAGTATTATTCATAAAATGCTGCAGCATGTACAGGGAATCATAAGGATAATCCCCTGTTAACAGATAAACCTCTCTAAATACCTTAAAGGAATTGATAAGTGATAATATACCCACAAACAGAATTGTAGATGATAGATATCTAAGCTTTATATACCAGAATTTCTGAAACTCGGATGCACTTTCTAATGTCGCAACCTCCAATACATCCCTAGGAATAGCATTTAAGGCCGACATGAAAAGTATCATATTATAACCGAGATTTTTCCAAAGAAATAAAATTACAATTACAATCTGACTATATTCGGATTTGAACCAGTCTATAGGTGCCCCACCAAGATTCTTAACAAATTCATTGATGGCTCCGTTATAGTCAAAAAGCACCTGCCATATAAGCACGATCGATGCAACCGGTACCATCATGGGACTCAAAAAGAAGGTACGGAACTGACTCTTCATCGGAATATTCTCCTCAAGGATCAGCGCCATAACCAAAGAAAGTATAACAGCAAGCGGTACTGCCGCCAAAGAAAAGGTTGCGGTATTCTTAGCTGCCTGCTGAAATGACGAATTCTGAATTATTCTGACAAAATTATCAAGGCCGACAAACTCATGGCTTATCGGATTATCGACAAGCGAGTAATAGATAACGACAAAAAACGGTAATATAAAGAATACCAAAACACCTAATATACTAAGCAGCATATAGAGAATGGAATTCTTCTTGTCTTTTCTGCTCATTCTATGCTTTTTGTATGCTATACCGTCCTCTGTTACCAGTTGCTTTTTCACGTTGTCTAAGCCTCCAAAGATATCATGATATTGGTGTATAACACACACCACATACGTCGGCTCTGCCGACACCCTCCCCCTTAAAAGGGGGAAGGTATATATTTCTTATAATCCCTCTGCAGAGCCTCACGCCATTCTCTATTGCTGCGCATTTCTCTGCAGCTATACTAACGATTCTCGTTAACAAATGTTGTAACACGATTCTGAATTATATCTGCAGTCTCATCAAGACCCTTCTGGCCGTTGAAATAGTTCTTGGCTTCCTCATTGATGATATCCATAATCTCATTATTATATCCGCTTATCTTAGTTGTATTATTGATAAGATCACGGTACATCTTCTCCTCATCAGCACTAAGAGGTCCGATCTTCACCTCAAGATCATCACCATAACCCCATGAAGAATCTAACGGCTCTATATCATTACCGTACTCATCCTTATAAGGCTTTGTAGTGGTCTTTGTCTTCATGTAATTCTCAAAGGCATCTTTGTTGGTCGGTACATTCCAGATATTATAACCGTTAGCCTGATAATCCTTTGTCATAAATGTCTTGATGAATTCCCATGCTCCGTCCTTCTTGTCTGATTTAGAGTATATACCAAGCATGTTATTCAGATTAAAATACGAACCCTGCTTGTCTTCACAAGGATAACCTATAAACGTTATATCTGAATTATACATTTTCTTATAAAGCTGTATACTCTCGACATCTAACCAGCCGCCGGATAACAATACCTTACCTGACTTTATAAGCTCATACTCCGAAGGTGAGTCCTCACTGTAGTCAGTTTCCTCATTTGTACCGCGATTGGCTATTTCAAGAACTGATTTGAAATCAGCTCCGTTAAAGTTACATTTACCTGTCGTCCAATCAATATAATCATCAACAATTGCTCCAAGGAAGCTGTAAAGCACCTCAGATTTGTTCTCTGAGTAGAAAGGTCTTGCACCCTCACCCTTCTCGTCTAAGAGCTGCTTAAATTCATCAAAAGTCCAGCCGGTCTTATCTCCCACATCCTTCTTAGATGCTATCAGGGATATAATGTTGAAATTAGATGAAATGTAATACATCTTACCATCTATCTCCATAGCCTTTGCTATTGAAGGCAGAATATCTTCCTTCTTAACCTTGTCATCCTTTTCGTAATAAGGCGTCAGATCCTCTAAGATACCCTTCGCAACATACTGACCGACAGGAAGATTCGAAAGATCTATAATATCAGGAATATTACCTGCAATAATATCAGCATTCATCTTAGATACAGGATCATCCGAATCACTATAATCCTTGAACTCAATCCTGTAATTATCACTTTCTTTGTTGAACTTGATAGCAGCATTACGGATACTGTCATCGACAGACCACATAGAGCCGTAGGTAATAGTTACCTTATCCTTAACCGCTGAGGGATCTACCTTCTTATAAACTGTCAACGTCGAACCCTGCTCAGTCCATCCTGTTGAAAGCATTGTTTCGGCATTGATCGGTATGATCGAATAAGTATTGTCGGAATTAATCTCAGACGCAAGATAGTCAAGAAGCTTGGTTGTCTTCTTATCTTTCATGGAATATCCAAAAACTCCAGACTGATCCTTGTAATAGAAATCAAACTCACCGTTTCCGTTGATTAAGCTGTCCGAACCGTTGAAATAGTTTATATCAAGCTCATATTTATCGCCAAATTTCTTACCTGCAACGTCCAGTACCTGTACAACCGTTCCCTTTTCGCCGGAAGAACCGCATACTATACTGCCATCAGGTGTAACTGCCTCACCCCCCAAATAACCGTTTTCATTCTTAACCTCCGCAACCTTGTTTAAGCTGCTGTCAAGTATGATAACACTCTGCTCTGTAACAATGATATAATTATCATTACCATCCATGATCACTTTACTTATACATACATCCTGTGAAAGTCCAAGCTGTTTAGTAATATCAGTATGGTTCTCAATCTTGCCATCAGGAGTTAATGTTGAAAGAAATTGTGTATTACTTTCTGTCTTCATGTCGTATGAAACAGAATACAGCTTAAAATTACCTTCCTTATCAACAAGAAGATTCTGAATATATTCACCGGAATTTAATGGTTCAAATTCGCAGATCTCTGTGATTCCCGTAGCATCAAGATTCATTGAATATAATCTTACTGTTGCCTGCATTTCTATGTCGGTAGCTTCAATATCCTCTGCTTCATCGGATTGTCCACCCTCTTCTGAAGTCTCTGCTTTCGTATCTGAGCCGTCCGCTTCTTCTGTGTCATCGGTACCGGTACTTTCTTCTGTAGCATCCTCCTTATCAGACCCGCCATCTTTATCTGCTTCCTCTGTAGTATCTGCGCTTTCCTCAGATGTTTCCTTTGATATATCTGAATCAGCATCTACTTCACCGGAAACTGCCGGCTCATCAGTCTCCTCTGTCTCCGGCCACTCCATAGTATAGAAATAAATCTTATCATTATTTACAACAAAATTATTGATGTCACCCTTAACATCCTTAATATCTACCTCTTCACCGGAAAAGACCATATTCTTGACATCGCCATACTTAGCAGACGAAGAATCAGCTCCTCCTTCATTACCCTTCTTACCTCCACAAGCCGTAAGAGAAAGCATCATTGTAAGCGCCATTCCCCATGCTATGGATTTCTTCCAAACAGATTTATACATATCATACCTCCTTTAAATCTCATATTATCCAATTGTGAGTATAACACTCCATTATCGAAAAATCTACCAACTTTAACGATTCTTAAGAAAATCGTAAGGAAAGTATTATTTTTATAAGAAAATGGAGCAGTATCATTAAACACTGCTCCATTATATAGCACTAAAGTGACTTTATTGTGACTTCTAAGCTTACAATTTTGTAAGAGCCCTCTTATCAGAGATTCTCACCGTTACTCTCGATAACGCTCTTATACCAGTATCCCGAATCCTTAATAGTTCTCTTCATTGTCTTGTAATCCACATAAACAAGTCCGAATCTGTGGGTATAACCCTGTGCCCATTCGTAATTATCCATAAATGACCAGTGAAGGTATCCCGCAAGCGGTATTCCGTCCTCCGCAGCACGTCTGAATTCCTTAAGGTATCTGTGCGTATAATCTATCCTGTAAGAATCATGAACCTTTCCGTCAAGACATACCCAGTCATGCTCTGACATACCATTCTCGGTTATCATTATCGGCTTGCCATATCGTTCATATAAGAACTTTGATGACCAGTAAAGCACCTCCGGTACAACCACCCAGCCGATATGCGTCTCCGGACTTCCCTTAAAACGATTCTCCGGATAGCCTAAAACATCTTCACGACCGCCCTGTGAATAATAAATATTGGTTCCGTAGTAATCTAACGGCTCGGTTACAAGCTTCCACTCCTCATCAGAAAATTCCGGTACCTTATCGCCAAAATCCTCATATAATTCATCCGGATACTTTCCTAAAAATACCGGATCAGACCAATAACTCAAGCTCATCGGGAAGTATTTACCTGCGGTTGAAAATGTTCTCTTTCTTGCAGTCTCAACAGCTTCCGCGGAATCATTTTCAGGAATATAAGAAGGTCCGATAGGTGTAAATCCGATAATCGGCTTCTTTTTTGCATGATTCCTTATGTAATTAGCTGCTTTACCATGAGAAAGCAGTATATTCTTACCCATTATAAGCAGGTCTTCTTCAATACAATGTGTAAATGGTGCATGAATTCCTATCTGATATCCGCATCCAAGAACACACTGCGGCTCATTGATCGTAGCCCAATAAGTAACTCTGTCCGACAGGGCATCAACAATAACCTTAGTATATTCCAGAAACCATTCCGAACTTTCATCATTCATCCAGCCGCCCTTCTTATATAGCTCATATGGATAATCCCAATGAAATAAAGTTGCGATCGGCTCAATACCGGCAGCTATCAATTTGTCAACAAGATCTGAATAGAACTTTACACCTTTCTCATTGACCTTTCCAACTCCATCCGGCAATATTCTCGTCCAGCTTATGGAAAAACGATAAGCCTTAAGCCCGATTTCCTTCATGAGAGCAATGTCCTCATCAACTTTGTGATAATGATCGATAGCCTCAAAACCGTTTTCGTTATATCTTGTATTGCCATTATAATATATGTCCCATATACTTAAACCTCTGCCATCTTCGTTGTAGGCACCTTCAATCTGATAAGCAGCTGTTGCCGCCCCCCACAAAAAATCCTTTGGAAATGACATTTTATACCTCCTTCTTATCACGCATCCGGATTCATCACATTACCGCCGTATTTCTTACGGTAATTCTCAATACAATACTCAATCACCTTAATGGCCTCTACTGCACCCATAATATCATCAACCTTGGTCTCTTTGCCCTCAAGATTCTTATACACAGTAAAGAAATGCTGAATTTCATCAAATATATGCCTCGGTAATTCCGAAATATCAGTATATCCGTTATATGTAGGATCGCCGTATGCCATAGCTATGATCTTCTCATCACCCATACCGCCGTCAAGCATCTTCATAACTCCTATCGGATAGCTTCTTACAAGTGTAAGCGGCTGTATCTGCTCATTACATAGTACCAGTACATCTAACGGATCATGGTCATCACCCAGAGTCTTCGGTATGAATCCGTAGTTAGCCGGATAATGAGTAGAAGTATAAAGCACTCTGTCTAATATAAGCATTCCCGTTTCTTTATCCAGCTCATACTTCATATTGCTTCCTTTACTTATCTCGATCACCGAGATAAAATCCGTAGGAAATATCCTGTCATCGCTAATATCATGCCATATGTTCATAAGCAACCCTCCTTGTATATTATCGTTTTCAACAATTGATCATTCAAGCGCCTGTGAAATGTCCGCGATCAGATCCTCTTTTGACTCAAGACCGCATGACATTCTGACAAGACCTGCAGGAATTCCTGCCGCCTCTAACTGCTCGTCTGTCATCTGGCGGTGTGTTGAGGTCGCCGGATTAAGACAACAGGTTCTTGCATCTGCCACATGAGTTTCTATTGCGGCAAGCTTTAATTTCTTCATAAAGCTCTCAGCAGCAGCCCTTCCGCCCTCAAGCTCAAAGGATACAACGCCGCAGCCGCCCTTTGGCAGGTATTTCTTAGCAACTTCATAATAAGGATCCGACAAAAGTCCCGAATAGCTTACCTTCTTAACCTTCGGATGTCCTGATAAAAACTCAGCTACTGCCTGGCCGTTCTCAACATGCTTCGGCATTCTGACATGGAGTGATTCAAGACCAAGATTTAATATAAATGCATTCTGTGGAGACTGAATGCATCCGAAATCTCTCATAAGCTGCGCTGTACATTTGGTAATAAATGCACCCTCCTTGCCAAACTTCTCGGCATATACAATTCCGTGATAAGAATCATCCGGAGTTGTAAGTCCCGGGAATTTATCCTTGTGCGCCATCCAGTCAAACTTACCGGAATCAACGATCGCGCCGCCAACTCCCGCGCCGTGTCCGTCCATATATTTCGTAGTAGAATGAGTAACAATATCAGCACCCCACTCAATCGGACGGCAGTTAACCGGAGTAGGAAATGTATTATCAACAATAAGCGGTACGCCATGAGCATGAGCCGCCTTGGCGAACTTCTCGATATCAAGCACCGTAAGCGCCGGATTAGCTATCGTCTCACCAAACACAACCTTGGTATTGTCCTTAAATGCAGCATTTAATTCATCCTCTGTACAATCAGGCGAAACAAAAGTAACCTCTATACCCATCTTTGCCATTGTAACTGCGATAAGATTAAATGTTCCTCCATATATTGATGCGGATGATACGATATGATCACCACACTCACATATATTAAACAGCGCGAAGAAATTAGCTGCCTGACCTGAGGATGTGAGCATACCTGCGGTTCCGCCCTCCAACTCAGCAATCTTAGCCGCCACGTGATCGTTGGTGGGGTTCTGAAGTCTGGTATAGAAATAACCCGTTGCTTCGAGATCAAAAAGCTTTCCCATATCCTCACTCGTATCATACTTAAATGTCGTGGACTGAATTATAGGAATCTGTCTCGGTTCTCCGTTACCCGGTCTGTAGCCGGCCTGCACGCATTTGGTGTCAATGTTGTAATTATCCATGTTCTTTCTCCTTTATATACTGTTAATTTAATTGTGTTTTCCTCTCTTCTTATATGAATCGCTGCTCTTTCCCTTTTGCCGGGATCCTTCTGCTTTTGTGTAAGCTTCCGTTTTCCCTGCCCTTCTGCTGTTTTTTGTATCAGCTTCCGTTTTTCTTTCGCATTTGTGTGGTCTTTTTATCAGCTTCCTTAACCTTACCTTTAGTGACAAACTCCTCTTGGCCATCTGCCTCCTCTGTCTCATCAGAATCTTCGTACACAGTACTTCCCGTACCTGTATCAAGCTTCCGTCTTCGCTTTTCAAGCGACACAAGCAGATAATCCTTATACACGAAATCAAGTATCGCCGCAAACGGGATCGCAAGCAGGATACCGACAACTCCGAACATATTGCCGCCAACTATCACCGCAAGCAATATCAAAAGACTTGAAATACCAAGCGAATCTCCGAACAATTTCGGTTTGATCACATAACCGTCCAACGCCTGCAAAATAAATGTAAAAACAAGAAATGCCAGCGCATGTATCGGATTAACCAGTAAAAGTACAAAGCCGCCGATCACAGCTCCGATTATCGGACCGAATGTAGGTATCAGATTAGTCACGGCAACCACAACCGAAACCAGTCCGACATACTGCATTCCTACGATCGCCATGAAAATGGCAGTTATAATACCGATTATCATTCCATCCATCAGGCTGTAAACAATATATCTCGCAAGTATCTCATCACATCTTGCAAAGAACCTCAAAACTCCGGCATAATTATCTCCTGAAAAAACGGCTTTGAAAAGTCTCTTGACACCATTCTTTACCGCCTGCTTATCAAGCAGCAGATAAATGGAAAGAATTAGACCAAGCACCCAGCTAAGCAATGATTTGCCTGCGTATGCGGAAGCGCTTGCAATATTACCGATATTTTTAAGCAGATAATTCTTTCCGTTATCAAGAAGCTTCTCCGATGATGCCCAAAGCTTATCCATATCAACATATTTTGAAATGTGCATTTTCTCAGCTAACGACTCAAGCGCCTTAATATAGTCATCAAAATTACCGGCAAAGGTCTTAACGCTGTCTATAAGCTGGGGAATAAGTGTCCCTAATAAAAAGCCAAGCAGCATTATCACCGTCACCACGGCAAGCAATACAGAAATAGTCCAACGTGCCTTCTCCCCGGGCATCCGCACAAATATCTTCTCCGCATAGAGCTTTGCCAGCGGATTGATAAGATATGCAAGGACACACCCTAATATCAACGGCTTGAAATTACCAAGAAAAGCGGTTATCGTTTTCCATACATCGCCCAGATTGGAAATGATCACATAAAAGGTTATAGCTGCAAATGCAACAAATATGTATCCTGACCATTTTCTACCTTTAAAATCATTAATTCCCACGCTCTAATTCCTTTCAACGATCAATATTAGCGACCCTTCTCATTAATCAAAGCTTATTGCGGCCGCGTTATGTAAGAGCTGCCAACATTCCCATTATCTATGAAAAAGACCCCCTTATATTATAAGAGGATCTTCTAGTATCATGCTCCTACTCTGCTATAAGATCAATCTCTGTAAGATTAACCCCCATTGAATTAAGAATTACTTTAAATTCAATATATTTTTTTCATTATAGCAAAACGAACAGCGGGTGTAAAGTATTATCGGGACAACTTTTTGTCAAAAAAATCTTTGATATAGTTGTATATTGCCGACTCACCTTTTATCTTCGTTTCAGGATCATTTAACAGGGCAAGATATTCTTTCTCCGACAGATTTTCCCTAAGCAGCTCCTTACCCTCATCAGACACTACCGCCGTCGCGTCATCAATGAAGCAAAGCGGCGGGTACATCACACACCACCAGTTTTTCCCCAGAGCGTTGCCGATATCTATCCTAAGCGCCTGATATTTACCCGCCGGAAAAGTCAGATCCCCATAAGCCTTTGCGGGAAAATCCTCAACCGTAACATAAACCTTGACCGGATAATCATAGCCCTGCTCCGTTATGGTATTAACAGCGGTTTCGTATATATTCTGAAGATTGGAAATGATAACCTCTTTGCTCCTAGCGACACTCCCGCATTCTGACAAAAGCGGCTTTAACATGGATACAACGTCATCCCTTACTGCCATTTTCAGCTCCTGGTCCTCGTCCGAATCGCTGTTAGCCCTCACATGAAACCTCATTATATCTGCGTAAGGAGCCTTTGTATTCAGATCATCATTAACCGCTACAACATCATTTTCTCTTCCCGGAGCATCAAAAACCGTCAATGATCTTTTGCTTTTAACCATGTCGTCTGCCGACGCACCCGTGACATTGTTAAATGCTGCAAGCACCGCATCAGAAAGCGCCGGAATCTTTTGGTCAATAAACTCGCCGCTGTCAGACGTAACTCTTCCTCCCGCAAGAAGATTTGGATCAACATTCCAGTTATAGCCCTTGTCCTCCGTATCCGAATATGCGTCACTTATCGTCTGTGCGCTGTTTGCAACAGCAAGCAGGGTATTCATCACCCCGCCCTCCTTGTGATCGTTATAGTAGGAGGCAACCGTTACGACAAGGCCTCCTAATATTCCCAATACCATTGCAAATGTTACATCTCTTATCACTCTCATAAAACATCATCCTTTCCTAAACCTGCCTGATATTAATCCGGCAAAAATATGTTTTATGAAAGTATTACCCGCCATTTATCATTTGATACATTTTAATTGCAAATATTCATCATCAGACTCTATCGCATATTTTTTGACATATGTCCTTTCTCCCATCGCTTTTAAATAATCCATAAGCTTTGGTATCTTCTCATCATTCTTTCCGGCATTTCTTACCAGATCAGAAATATATGTCCCGACAGGCTTTTCTGCGTTATAAAGATACTTCTTTAACTTTCCCCCATCTTCAACAAGCAATAGCGGACAGGTCTTTGCGACCTCATCCTCATCATCAAGATCAGCAAGAATGTCTTTCATAGTCTGTTTGCCATATGCGGCATCCCTATTCTCTCCCGAAATATTAACTCCGGTTAAAATTGCTTTTAGGTGAGAAAGCGAAAGCTCCTTTCCGTTCTCTCTGCCGTAAATGTCGTATAATTCCTCTATGTCATCCGCCCCTGTCTCATAAACTCGTTCCGCATCGCCCTTCTCGCCGTTTCTATGCTCCTTCGCAATGCCAGTCACATAGATAAACCTTCTTGCCTCACCACCATTTTGCTGATAATCCTCAGACCTTAAATGTGTCCCATAAGTCTTATCATTATCAACCGGCAAGATCATGATCACAGTAGCGTAATCCCTCTGTTCAATGCTTTCTATGTGTGAACTGCAGCCGCAAAGACCAAGCGACAATAAAACAGCCGCAAGGACCGGCAGTACCTTTCTGCCACCTACCTTCCCTATGTTAACAGAGGTAATAACAGACAAGGGCACATCAACAAATGCGCCATATACAACAAACGGATATATAAGCTCCTGATATTGGGGAAGTGAATATACAGTAATCATTAAAGCCGCTGCTGTTATAATCATTAATATGTCTGTCTTTTCTTTGGAAACGAACATCAACAGCTGCTGTCTTAGCACAAACATTGTACTGCACAAAAGGAAGAAACAGCCGGTCATATAAAACCATACCATTAGAACATCAAAGCGCTGCAGCACTCCTAAGGGCAGCTCGATATACCTCATTATCGCAATTGATATCATGGCATCCTGCGCCATTTTGACAGTTCCGCATATAGCCGCCATTATCACTGCTGCTGTCCCGATCAGCATAAGCATGACTGTTACGGAAAGACTAGAGATAAGTTTATTATTCTTCCTGCCTGTTTTGTTAATTTTTAACCACGGATAAATTTCAACAGGCACGACAAAGGTAAGCAGGGCATAACATTTAACCGCCACTTTCAATACACTCTCTTTTTCCTGTGTGAATAAACCCTGAAAAATGCTATGCAGATCTGCATCCTTAATACCGAACAAAAGCATTACAAGATACGGAAGGATCGCGGCAGCAAATATCATTTCAGCAATCCTTCCCTGCTTTTCAAGATCCTTTCCTGCTCCGTATAATGCGACAAGAACAAGCGGCAAAAGCACAATAAGATTGCCGGCAGCATTACCCGCCTCCTTATCGACAAAAGGCACCTGCCCTTCTGACAGAACAGCCATGGCAAGAATTATATAAAATATCAGCCTTATATATCCTCGTGCAATATTAAGGATATTCCTCCAACCACCTCTTTTTCCGGATTTGCTTCCTCCGCCCGAGTTTGCTTTTTCCCCACAGGTATAACCTCTTTTTCCAAGTTTGTTTTCAACACCCGGGCTAGTCCTTTCCTCACGATCACAACCTCTTTTTCCAAGCTCACTTTCCCCATCCGGATTAGTCCTTTCATCACACTTATAATCTTTCTTACCGGATGCGATGATAACAGAAGTATAAACTACGGCTTCTATAAGAAAAATGATAATACCCTTTATCAGATCATGTGGAAACATCCTAACAAAAAGATGCGGCAGCACAAGAATGCTGCCCGTAAAAACCGTCAGTCCCAATATGCAGTTTTCCTGTTTTTGCGAAATCAAGCCGTTATGACTGAACATTTTTTCACCTCAAAATCTGTTAATCTATTCATTCAGTACCCCGTCAACTTCATTTATGTTTTTCCCCACATTATTTCTGTCCGTCTTCTTCATGTGCTGCTCAAGCTTCATTATTGCACACCAGAATCTCAATCTGAATTTTATTATAGTCAACTCCATTTCCTTAACTGTCATTGCCGCACCTCCCATTCCATTATTTCCAATTCCAG
>OMSZ01000404.1 GCA_900313855.1 uncultured Eubacteriales bacterium | reverse complement strand
CTGCTTGCGGATGGAAGTGAGATTCTGTGGGTCATCGGGCAGAGAAGGTGTGAGACGCACCTGATCACGGATGCTACGGAAAGGATCCTTGAGGTCGAATATATTTCAGATGCCGCCTGTTAGTCAGGCGCAGATGGTGACAAATACATCTTGAAAAAATGTTTGACAGGAATGTAATTAATCTTAGATCACGCAAAGGAGAAAGGTTATGGATTATCATATTGAAGAACTGATTTCGGAAGAGAAGATTGAAAAGAGGATTGCAGAGTTGGCAAAGCAGCTTGATGAGGAATATGCCGGTAAGGAGATTCATCTTGTTGTGATTTTGAAGGGAAGTGTGTTCTTTGCATGTGAGCTTGCAAAAAGACTGACTGTTCCGGTTACATTGGATTTCATGGCGGTTTCGTCTTACGGTGATGGAATGGTGTCTGCAGGTGAGATCACTGTCAAAAAAGAGCTTGATGAGGATATAGCTGACAAAGAAGTTCTTATTGTTGAGGATATTCTGGATTCGGGAGTGACATTATATAATCTGAAGATATTATTGGCAGCAAGGAATCCTAAGAGTCTTAAGATAATAACACTTCTTGATAAAAAAGAGAATCACGAGGCCGGTATCAAAGCGGATTATGTCGGTTTCGATATTCCCAATAAATTTGTGGTGGGCTATGGATTAGACTACGCACAGAAACATCGGAATCTTCCTTATGTTGGAGTAGTGATTCCGGATTAAGTAAAGGAGAAATAGTAAATGAACAAGAATATGAGAAGGAGTATTATCTCATACCTTATTTTATTTCTGATCATTTTCGGTATTTTAAGTCTTATACAGAATAATAACCAGAACGTTGATATGACCTATACCGAGACATCCTTCGAGGAGGACATGAGGGATGGAAAGATCAGGGAGGTATATGTTCAGCAGAATGCTGAGGTACCGACCGGTACGGTTGAGGTTGTAAGGAAAGACCGTTCCACAGTAAAGTTCTATGTAACTGATGTTAATGATTTTCAGGAACTTTATGATCAAATAGTGGCAGAGACTCAAGAATCTGTCAAATTCGAGATGAGTGATGTTGTACGTCCGAGTCTTATCGAGAAGATACTTCCATATCTTTTGGGTATGGTAGCGATAATCATTATAGTAATGATGACTGCAGGCGTTCAGGGCGCAGGCGGTGGCGGCTCGATGATGAATTTCGGAAAAAGCCGTGCGCAGATGACATCCGAGGAAGACAATATAATATCATTTGAGGATGTTGCAGGTCTTCGTGAGGAGAAGGAGGATCTTGAAGAGGTCGTTGACTTCCTTAAGAATCCGTCTAAGTATGTTGATCTCGGCGCAAGAATTCCCAAGGGTATTCTTCTTGTCGGACCTCCCGGAACAGGTAAGACATTGCTTGCTAAAGCAGTTGCAGGTGAGGCAAAGGTACCGTTCTTCTCAATTTCGGGTTCTGATTTCGTTGAGATGTTTGTCGGCGTGGGTGCATCAAGAGTAAGGGATTTGTTTGCTGAGGCTAAGAAGAATTCACCATGTATAGTATTTATCGATGAGATAGATGCCGTGGCAAGAAGACGTGGATCGGGTCTTGGCGGCGGTCATGATGAGAGAGAGCAGACTCTTAATCAGATGCTTGTTGAGATGGATGGATTTACCGTCAATGAGGGAATTATCGTGATGGCGGCAACCAACCGTGTGGATATTCTTGATCCTGCAATTCTTCGTCCGGGACGTTTTGACAGAAAGATAGCTGTAACAAGACCTGATGTAAGAGGTCGTGAGGATATATTGAAGGTTCATACAAGAAACAAGAAGCTGGCAGATGATGTTGATCTTCACGAGATAGCAAGAACGACAGCAGGCTTTGCGGGCGCAGATCTTGAGAACCTCATGAATGAGTCGGCGATCAATGCAGCTAAGAACAGCAGACAATTCATTATAAAGTCTGATATAGATAAAGCGTTTATCAAGGTCGGGATCGGTACCGAGAGAAAGTCGCGTCTGGTGCCGGAAAGCGAGCGCAGGAATACCGCATATCACGAGGCAGGTCATGCTATACTTTTCCATCTGCTTGACGGTGTGGGACCTGTATATACCGTATCGATAATTCCGACAGGCGAGGGCGCAGCCGGTTATACAATGCCGCTTCCGGAGAATGATAACGTATTTAAGACAAAAGGCAAGCTTTTACAGGATATTAAGGTAAGTCTTGGCGGACGTATAGCGGAGGAGATGATATTTGACGATATAACAACAGGCGCATATCAGGATATCAAGCAGGCAACCGCAGCCGCAAGAGCGATGGTAGTTAAATTTGGTATGTCAGATGAGCTTGGTCTTATCAATTATGAGACCGACAATGAGGAGGAAACCTTTGTAGGTCGTGATATAGGACATCAGAGGATGTTAGGTGAGGCAACCGCGGCAGCGATCGATAAAGAGGTTAAGCGTATAATCGACGAGTGCTATGCCGAGGCAAGACGTATCCTTGAGGAGAATATTGATGTTCTTCACAGATGTGCCGAGCGCCTTCTCGAAAAAGAAAGAATTGACAGAGAAGAGTTTGAATCACTCTTTGTATAAATCGTTGTTACTGTTTACAGTCAATATAATTTTTGAAACGCGTTCAATGTGCTTGCACGATTGAACGCGTTTTGCTTTATAGGAAACTTCGTTTCCAATAAAGCAAAAACGCTCCGCG
>OMSZ01000134.1 GCA_900313855.1 uncultured Eubacteriales bacterium | reverse complement strand
TCGTTTGGATAGGACTGCTGTTTTTGATATTCTTCACCTCGCTTATGTGGGTTAAGCATTCAACGGATGAGATGACTAAGGTTGTCGTAGAGAATATCAGCGAATACTATGAGGAGAGGAATGCTTCTATCTCTGCCGAGGAAATGGCAGAAACCGAACGGTATCTGGCGGATCAGCTCATTGTGGCTAACCGTGTTCTTACAAGAAACAGTATCATTCAGATGATACTTATCATGGCAAGTTTGGCGATAATGTTCTCGGTGTATTCAACGATCACCAAAAGGGAGAAGCAGGCTGAGAAGGAGAAGATACAGGCGGAGGAATGCAATAATGCAAAGACGGCATTTCTTTCTAATATGTCACATGATATACGTACGCCTATGAATGCCATAATCGGATATGTCAATCTTGCGGACAGGGATGATGTGACGATAGAGGAGCTTAAGGACTATATCGGCAAGATCAGAGGCTCGAGCCATCATTTGCTTGCGCTTATAAATGATGTGTTGGAGATGAGCAGGATTGAGAGCGGCAAGATGGAGTTAGAACCTGTCGAGGTTGATCTCAAGAAGGTGATAAATGATATCAGAGATCTGTTTTCTACACAGATGTCGGAGAAGGAGATTGATTTTGTCGTTGATTCTAACGGTATTGAACACAAAATGGTGTTATGTGACAGCAAGCTTCTAGACAGAGTCTTATTGAATCTTGTAAGTAATGCCTATAAGTTCACGCCGGAAAAAGGTAAGGTATCGATCGTTGCGAGCGAGCTTCAAAGTCAGCAGGAAGGTTTTGGTTCCTATGAGATCAGGGTTAAGGACAGTGGTATAGGAATGTCACCTGAGTTTGCGGCAAAGGTTTTTGAAGCTTTTGAAAGGGAGAGAACCTCAACTGTCAGCGGTATACAGGGAACAGGTCTTGGAATGGCAATAACAAAGAATATTATAGACCTGATGCAGGGTACTATTGATGTTAATACTGTTCAGGGTGAGGGTACTGAATTTATCATCAGGCTGGGACTTGAAGTTATTGAAGGTGTTGAGACCGATGACGAGACCGGAGATGATAAGAAAGGCGCAGAGACTGATGAGGATATGTCTAAGACATTCTCACGCATGAGACTGCTTCTGGTTGAAGATATGGAGATAAACAGAGAGATAGCGATCATGCTGCTTAATGGTCTTGGATTTACACAGATTGATACAGCGGTTAACGGAAAAGAAGCCGTTGACAAGGTTTCGGCTTCAAAGCCGGGATATTATAATGCGGTGCTTATGGATATCCAGATGCCGGTAATGGATGGATATGAGGCGACGAAAGCTATCAGATCGCTTTCTAATAAGTCGCTTTCTGATATTCCGATCATTGCCATGACCGCTAATGCGTTTTCCGAGGATGTAAAGAGGGCTCACGAAGCCGGCATGAATGCACATATAGCAAAGCCTATCGATATCAATACGATGATAAAGGTATTCAAGGAAATCTTATGAGTAAGAAGTTGTGTATGCTGGGATTATTATTCATGAGCAGGAAGTGTTGTCGGTCAGGATTGTATTTATTAGAGTAAAAAGTTGTATTATCGGAGATTATATGATGGGAGTTGATATAATGAAGTTCAATAAAATTATCCGTAGACAAATTTCAGTTATATCAGTTTTGGCAATGCTGGTAGTCTTAAGTGGCTGTGGCACTGTAAGCGGCAGTACTTCAAGAAGATCGGTTCCGGGTATTCCTGCGCCTGTGCAGGAAGCGGCTACGGGTGGCACTTCCATGCAGGTGGACGGCTATGATGTCAAGATAGACTACAAGTATTCCTATGATATAAGTGCCCTTGTTGTGGGCGCCAAAGCTTATGGTGACTATGATATAGGCGGTAAGCTTGCACCGAAGGATCTTGCTCTGGCATGGGGGACGGTTGCGGAATACAACGACAGGATCAATTTTCATTGGAGTCAGTCAAACAGATGGTATTACTGGCAGACAGATACCTATGATGAGATAGCGCCTGTCGGTGGAGTTGATGGGGTGAATACCCAGTCGGCTAATAATCATCTTGTACCGGCTGATGACACGATAAGGGATGCCGTGAAAAAGATTGATGCTGGGGATTATGTCAGGATCAAAGGCTATCTGGTCAATATAAGTGCAAGCAAGCCTGACGGAACTAATTTCTGGTGGAATTCAAGCGAGAGCCGCACCGATACCGGCGACGGTTCGTGCGAGGTGATATATGTTACAAGCATAGAGAAGCTTAATTGAAGGTGACGGTATCGGATGGCAGACGTTATCCGGTATCAGACATTATCAGAAGGACTGAAGGAATACAGCTTGAAGGTATGCAAAAGATCAATTAAAGGCTTCGTCCGGATGAAAGCTCTTGGCAAACTGATGCGGAGTTTCACCATATTCCTTTTTGAAGACCTTGGTAAAATAACTCTGACTGGGGAAAGCTAAGGCGTCGGAAATCTGTGCAATTGAATAATCGGAATAGGACAGCATGCTTTTGGCAGTCTCGAGCTTTTTGAGCAGGATATACTCACTGACAGTATATCCTGTTTCTTTTTTAAAAAGTCTTGAAATATATGATTCGGAAAGCCCTGTGGTTATACTTAGGTCTGCCATTGTGATCCGGGTTGAAAGATGATCATATATATAGTCGATACATTCAATGACAGGTTTTGAACAGACGGATTCTTTCTGGAATTTCTTCATCCTTTTGGTGTAGGCTATACACATCTCATCATGAAGGTCAGAGATCTCCTCTATTGTTTTTGCCTTATCAGCCATCTGAATGAAATAGTCGCTCATATTATAGCTTTCTGAAAGCAAAAGTCCGGAGTTGATACACATTCTCGCGATCATGGCCGTTGAGATCACAAAATGATACTTCATATTCTGAAGAGGATTGTCGGATAGTGTTCCAAGTCCGACTTTTTCATGAAAGCGTTCCTCGCAAAGCTTTTTAACATGATTCACATTGCCGTTTTTGATGTAATCGTAGAATTCCATCTCAGGGCGGAAAGGCGCATGAATGATATTGTATTCTTTGTGAAGATACTGCTGATATGAGATCTTATTATTTTTAAATACGTTGTAATGATTACCTGATGATTTCATAGGCGCCTCCGCTATTTACTCATATTTGACCGTGCAATTAAGTAAAACTGCTCTTTGTGTTCTAAAGTACCGGCTTTATGCTGCAGGCACAAAGCAGTTTTATTGTTAATATTTATAGCATATTGTACCATAATTATATCGAAACTGTGAATAGTAACCGTTGAATAATATGCAAAAACGTAGTATAATGTAACCGCATTTGTGAAAATACATATGATATGTAAGGGAGAATAACATTATGGATAATAAGATGAAAAAGGTTGGTATGCAGATGAGCATACTAATGGGCGTAACATTAAGTTTCTGTTTGTCACTGGTTGGTAATCTGATGGGAGCAAAGCAGTCCGGAGCATTTTCCGTTCCGGGATTTTTGATAAGCTTTGTCATAAGTACGGTTGTAAGTCTTGTTATAGGTTTTATAGTTCCTATGAAGAAGGTTAATGACAGTGTTTGCGGTAAGTTAGGTTTAGAGCCGGGTATGCTGAAAACCAGATTAATGGAAAGCTTACTTTCGGATATTATCTATACTCCGATAATGACTCTTTTGATGGTATTTCTTGCATATAAGCAGGCAGTAAGCCATGGCGCTAAGATGCCGTTTCTGCCGATGTTTTTATCATCGCTTATTGTATGCCTGATCGTAGGCTATATATTGATATTTATCTTCATGCCTCTGTATATGAAGCATGTCATGAAGAAGAATGGAATTGGCAGACCTGAGTAATGAATAATTTTATGGAGATTGAATATGCATACACGTAAAAGTTATCAGATAGTACTTTTTATAGTTATTATGATAATGCTTAATTATCTTGGGAAAATAACAGCGAACTATTTTTCTCTTCCGGTTTGGATGGATTCGCTTGGAACGGTCATCGCCGCCTATGTGTGCGATCCTTTCTGCGGAGCTGTTGTTGGTATGTGCGGAAATATCATGTATGGGTTCAAAGATCCCGTGGCAGTTGTGTATGGGTTGACAAGTATAGTGATAGGAGTAACTGTTGGAGTGACAGCGCGCAAAAAGATGTTCGAATCAGTTTTCGGAACATTGACTGTCAGTGTTATAGTTACTCTTTTTTCAGTTCTTATATCCACACCTCTTAATATGTTAACAACTGAAGGTGAGGTAGGTAATGAATGGGGAGACGGAGTTTCCGTATATCTGCTTGTGAGTGAAGTTAATCCTGTCATATGTTCTGCTATCGGTGAGTTTTATGTTGATTTCCTGGATAAGGTTATAACCCTTATGATACTTTATGCACTTATAAGATTCAGCAGATATTTAAGAGGTGAAAGGGAACCTGAAAAGGCTAAGGAGACGGCTAAGGCAGTTAAAACCATAGTGCTC
>OMSZ01000210.1 GCA_900313855.1 uncultured Eubacteriales bacterium | reverse complement strand
GGGATGCGCACGGATTCGAATAGGAAGTGAGTCTGCTAAAGCAGACCCGAATCCGGCGCGCAAGACTCGCGAGCGAGTCTTGACAGTGCTCATTTATTATTCAAGTTTGATCCTTATTAAAATATTTGAGATTATAAAGACGTTGCTGCTTTTCATCTGTATGAAACAGATACCGAAAAGCCCTGTCTGATCTCGCAGTTGATAAGATCGCATAGCTGCATAGCCGAATCGATGAGATCATCAATATCGGACTGGGAAACACCGACGTATCTTAAAGCATAATTAATGTAGTGTATAGCAGCTTTGTCAGGGGAACAGCTTTCTTCCTTTAAAGCTTTAATAAGGCTTAAGCGGATAGCGGCCATGCATTTACAGATAACATCGAATTCATTACCGTTATAGGATGAGTATGCTTCGGATAATTTGTTAATAATGTTACCTTCCTGCGCTTTATCAAAAAGCATATCAGAATTCTCATTAGCAAGGTCACAGATAAGATCAACAAAATGTCTGTTGTTGAATAAACGATAGTAGATCATCATGTGAAACGCTGCGGAAAGATCCTCTGATAATCCGTCTGTATCTATCAGTTCGTCAACAGCGTTCATTACTGTTGTGATAATATCGTTATATACTGAAACGCCAAGAGCTGTTTTATTATTAAAATGATAAGGTATAAGTGCCCTGTTGATATTGAGATTAGAACTTAGATCATTGTAGGTTGTATTCTTATAACCCTTTTTGTAGAATAATTTCCTGCTGCCTTTAAGTATAGCGGCTTTGGTGTTATCTCCAACTTTATATGTTCCTGACATATTGTATCCCCCTTTGTGTTAAAATGTATAACTGAATCAATTATATTCCATTTGTTTGATACTTGCAAGAATAACTTGTATGTAGTATAATAATTAATAATTGTGTGAAAGTGTGACTTGCTGTTGTTTTATCGTATTGAAAGGGGTGGTGTTATGTTAGGTCCGGTTGGAATGAGCAATCGATATATTATACCTGTATCTAATGTGGATTATGTTACACCCGTCAATGCGGATAACACAGTTGACAGCTCCGCGAGAGTCAAACCTATAGAATGTCAGACCTGTAAGAACAGAAGGTATCAGGATGGTTCTGATGAGATGGTTTCATTTAAGACCGGCGGACATATAGATCCCGGTGAATCTTACGGCAAGGTTAGAAGTCATGAGCAGGAGCATGTTGTCAATGCGATAGCTGAGGGCAATAAGGAGAACAAGGAACTTGTTTCTGCCACAGTCAATCTTAAGACGGCAATTTGTCCCGAGTGCGGAAGAGCTTATATCGCAGGAGGAACGACGAGGACGGTTATGAAAACCTACGGAAGCGATCCGTACAGCAAGAATCAGAAGTCGTTTGAGAGTGAGGCAACGAAGGGTAACAGAATTGATGCAAGTGCATAAAGTGTATATCTCATTTTAAGATATACGTTTTGCAAGGATTGAAATTAAATGTGCCATATTGACATATGGCACATTTGTTATGAAAAGCAACGACTAAAGTGGAACGAAGATTTCCACACGTAGTCTGCATGAATAAATTATAGAATGGAGAATGATATGAGTTACGCTGATGATCTTTTTATTAATATGTGTACAGACATTATAGAGAATGGATGCAGTACGGAGAATGAGAAGGTTCGTCCGAAATGGGAGGATGGAACGTTTGCTTATACCATCAAGAAATTCGGAGTAGTCAACAGGTATGATCTTTCAAAAGAATTTCCGGCAATGACGCTTAGAAAGACCTATGTCAAATCAGCAGTTGATGAGCTGCTTTGGATATGGCAGAAGAAATCTAATAATATTCATGACCTCAAATCTCATATATGGGATGAATGGGCAGATGAGAATGGTTCTATCGGAAAAGCGTATGGTTATCAGATGTCTGTAAAGCATAGATACAGCGAGGGTATGATGGATCAGGTGGACAGGGTTTTGTTTGATCTTAAGAATAACCCTTTTTCAAGAAGAATCATGACAAATATTTATGTTCATGCAGATCTGTCGGAGATGAACCTGTATCCATGTGCCTATAGCATGACATTTAATGTTACCAAGAAAGAGGGACATGATAAGCTTACGCTTAATGCAATTCTTAATCAGCGTTCTCAGGATGTGCTGGCAGCTAATAACTGGAATGTGGTTCAATACGCAGTGCTTGTTTATATGTTTGCCCAGGTAAGTGATATGGAGCCGGGTGAGCTTATCCATGTAATAGCTGATGCGCATATTTACGACAGACATATTGATATAGTCAAGGAGCTTATCAAGCGTCCGACTTATCCGGCACCGAAGTTTTCGTTGAATCCGGAAATAAAGAATTTTTATGATTTTACAACGAATGATTTTACGATTGAGAATTATCAGGCCGGTGAACAGATCAAGAATATTCCGATAGCAGTTTGATAACGAAAGAGGTGCGGTTATGCAGTTAATAGTTGCGGTTGATAATAATTGGGCGATAGGTAATGGCAATAAGCTGTTAGTAAGGATACCGGAGGATCAGAAGTTTTTCAGAAACACCACAATGGGTCATGTTGTGGTTTTAGGAAGAAAGACTCTTGATGAGTTTCCTAACGGTATGCCGCTCAAGGGGAGAAAGAATATTATTCTCTCAACCAATCCTGATTACAAGGCAGGGGATGCAGTAGTTGTTCATTCCAAAGAAGAGCTTTTTGAAGAGCTTAAGCAGTATGATAGTAATGATATATTTGTAATAGGCGGCGAGAGCATTTATAAAATGCTTTATAAGTATTGTGATACGGCACATGTGACAAAGATTAATTACAGTTATCAGGCCGATAAATATTTCCCTGATCTTGACAAAGAAGATAACTGGAAGATGACAGCCGACAGTGATGAACAGACGTATTTTGATATTGAATACTATTTTCAGAAGTATGAAAATGAGAATCCAATACCCATGATATAGTGGTGAATGAATATTTAGCGGACAGCATTTAGTAAAATGCTGTCTTTTTAGTTAAAAATTAACAAAAATATTAAATAAATATCTTTTTTAATGTAAAAAGTGCTTTGTAAAATACATAAAATGTGTTATACTGTTAAAAGATTTTTGATTTGGGAGGGTTATTGAAATGGCAGACATAATGTTGACGTCAAGTTCTAATTTTGAAGGCTATGATATTGTTGAATATCTTGGCTTCGTTAATGGGCAGATTGCCTTGAGTTCTAATTTCTTTAAGGATCTTTCTTCTAATCTCGCTGATTTTACAGCACAGGAAAGTACAGCATTTACCAACAAACTTGAGAATGCAAGTGAGAACGCTATTGAGAATCTTATTAAGGTAGCGGAGAAGAGAGGTGCTAATGCGCTTGTAGGTGTAGAACTTAATTACACTAATTTTTCCGGAGGCTCTGTAGGAACCGTAGCTTCGGGAACAGCGGTTATAATCAAGAAGAAGGCGCCGATACATAAGATCGTTACTTCTAAGATATATGTGTCTAATTATTACAACATGCTTATGCCAAGACCTGTTGAGATCAATCTCGCCGGCGAGGACAATGTTGTTAAGATTTCTCCTACCTTCTACAATTATAATCAGGATGAGATCAAGGCTGTAAGATGTGATGTTGAGCTTACCAATTACTATGGTGAGAAGATGTTATTGCAGGGTATCGACTTTGTGTTTGAGAAGAATAACGTTACAAAGCTCAAGGCTGATTTTGTTGAGTGTAAGCTTCCAATGAAGGATATTCCTTTGATCAAGGATGTTAAAGTATATGTTAAGAAATATGTTACAGAGAAGGGCGTATTTGCACCGGATGCTGATCCGATAGATATTACACTTTCTAAGAGAAACTTAGAAGGACTTAAGGAGAAACGCGGTAAAGACGCTGTTGAAAGATATAAGTCTGATGGATCTACATGGCTTTGTAACTGTGGTTATATCAATGCTGCAGGAGATGAAGAATGTGCAATCTGCGGAAGAAAAGAAGCAGATCTTGCAGTTAATGTAGGATTTAATTATGAAGAGATGACAGATCGTATGAAGGGACTTCCTAATGTAGATGCGATGAAGGATGTTCTTATGGAGTACATCAAGAAGGGCGCAATTGATGCCAAGTATCGTATGGAGCTTCTTGAGATCATGGAATCAGGAAGACAGTACGAGAAGACAAGAGGCGATATGACAGAGACAGTTCTTGATAAGGTACTTAAAGTATTCGAGAATTAATATAATAATTATTGATTATATATAATATTATAATGGGGTAAGGCTGGAAGGTGGTCGAAGATTTCGGTCACTTTCCTTCATGTATATCTCAGATGGAGATGGCTCCAACCGCTTGGCAAAGTTAATGTGGAGGCGACAGAGTTTGCTTAATCAGATAGTTTCTCTTCTGAAGAATAGAGGATATGTTACTAATTCTGCGGAAGGGAGAACAGGTACATTCATACGGGAGACGGATGATAAAATATATCTGGTAATCTTATGTGCGTATCAGGATAAGGATTCAATAACCGATTATGAAAAGCTTCGGTTAAGTAATGAGTACAGGCTTGTTACTCATTACAAAAAGAAGGTCGAATCGTTATTTATAATAGTTAACCGTGATGGGATATTTGATGATACGTTAACGGATATTGTTTCTGAATTACCCAATACATGGTTATTAGCAGGGGATACCGGTAAGATCTATATATTTGAAAATCAGCCGACCGACTTCGATGACGGACTTAATGAATATCTTGAGAGTAATCTGTTCAGGATCCGTATGGATGAAAAGAATGATGATTCATTTAAACTGACGCCTGTTAATACCGCATTGGTGTTGATCAACATTATTGTTTTTATTTCGGTTATCATAATTAACGGTAATCCATTTGCTTCGTATGATGCTGATGTGATGCTTAAGATGGGTGCTTCCTCATACAATTCTTTTGTAAGCGGAAGATGGTATGAGATTATAACTGCAATGTTTCTGCATTTTGGTGTTTCACATTTGTTTAATAATATGCTGCTTTTGGTATATATCGGATGTGAGCTTGAGAAAAGGATAGGATCGTTTGTTTATGCGATCATTTATCTTGGAAGCGGAATAGTCGGCAATGCGGCATCGTTGCTATATTACAGCAGGGTCGGTGAGGCAGACGTTGTGAGTGCCGGTGCATCGGGAGCGATATTTGGTGTTATGGGATGCTTAGCGGTGTATTTGCTTATAAATCCATCGAAAAACAGGAATTTGACAACAAGGCGTTTGATAATAATGGCATTGCTCACCATTTATTACGGATTTAGTAATGTCGGAGTTGATAATGCTGCTCATATAGGTGGCTTTTGCTTCGGTATTTTTGGCGGTTTTTTATTGTCAAAGATTTTACATTATGATAAAATTAAACTTACGAAGTTTTATGGTAGAGAGGGCTCTTTCATAAGGCGCAAATGATATTTATATATAAGATAACAACTTGAATTTATGAGGTGACATTGGTGAGTACGGGAATCAGCATATCAAGCATTAATCGTATTAAAGAACTGGCAGAAGAGAAAAAATATGCAGAAGCCTTAGAAATATTAGATACACAGAATTTGGATAAGTCTATTAATCCACAGTTTTTAAGAATCAGCGGTGAGATATTCAGAGAGAATAAACGCTATTATGACAGCCGAAGAATACTTCTGAAATCTCATGAGATGTCGCCACAGGGTACACGTATAATTGCAGAGCTTATAGAGTTATATCTTGAGCTTGGCTATTTTACAAGGGCAAAGAGATATTACGAACAGTATATGTTCTATTCAACAGAAGACGATACTATGCGTGATTATGTTGAATATATATACAAAAAAGCAACCGGTACCGATGTTAAAGAATTAGCCTCTATATTGATCCCTATTTTAGAGACGATGCCTGAGGATAAGTGGAATTTCGAAGCTGTTCTTTTGTATCATAAGATCGATAGAAAAGATAAAGCCTTAGAGGAAGCACAGTATATACTTGAGAATTTCAAGGAATCTGAATATATAAAGCCTGTTATCGAATACATTGATGACCGGTTGGATGTTGACAAATGTTTCTATGTATATCCTAAAGAAGAGGTTGAAGAGGACAAAGAATTATATGGAGATCTTATCGAGAAGGAAGAGAAGATATTAGAAGCGGATCATTTAAGGATGTTTCCACCCGAGGCTAAGATTATTGTTGATGTCGAGGATAAGGATGCGATAGATTCCAGACCGGCTAAGGAGAAAAAGCTTAAAAAGAAAAAGGATAAGAAGAAGACCAATGAAGAAGAATTGAAAGATTCTGATTCTAAAAATAATACAAAGACTGATTCATCTAAAGAAGAGAAATCTGATGTTGACAACAATAAGGTCGACAAAGGCGATAAAGATGAAGCGGGTAAGCTTGAACAGACTTCTGCTGAGAAAGCCGAAAAGGATAAAAAAGATGATACATCAGTGGATTCCTCAGATGAAGATAAAGGATCATCTAGTGAAAAAGATGCTTCTGCAGAGAATGAGATAGATGAAGAAGAGGCTGAAAGAAAGCGCCTTGAAGAAGAGGAAGAGGCTAAGAAGAAGGAGCGCGAAGCTGCGTTAGAAAAGATTCTGGCCAGAAAGATTGATAAGGAATCGCTTAAGGAATCAGCTAAGCAGATAGTTAAGAATGTAGGTCAGGATACTAAGAAAGCAAGAGAACAGGTTAAAAAGGTTACTGATTCTGTCAAAGATAATGTTGTAAAGGCTACTGATTCGATTGGAGAGGCTGTTGGTACAACAAAGGTTTCTAAGCCTGAGAAGGTTTCTGATGAAGAGTTTGTTGACGGTATTATTGAAAGTGTAATTGAAACACCTAAGAAATCAGTAGGTGAAGTAGTTACCAATGAGGAATTGGACGCTTTGGTTCCTGATTCATTAGAAGCAATGTCAACAGACGAAGTTGCTGAAATAGAAGCCAGAAAAGAAGAGCAGGAAAGAAAAGAATTAGAAGAGTTAGAAGCAGCTGTTTTAGCAGAAGAAGAAAAGAAGAACAAGAAAAATAAGAAAAAGAAGAATAGCAAGGACGAAGCGGATGAATTGTCTGAAGGTACGGATAAGGAATCTGAAGACGTTATAGTTGTTGATACTTCTATTCAGAATGAAACAATTGCAACAGTATCATTTGCCGAACTTAAAGAACGTTTTCTTGCAGCTAATGCCGAAAAAGAAGAAGAGGATGAAACTCCTTTGGAATCACTCGGATTTATGACAGTTGTACAGTCTGACGTTGATGAGAAGATGGAGAATGATGCTCCGGAGGCTGCGGAAATACTTCACCGGATGATTGATAATAAGGAATACTATACCGGAGAAGATTCAAGAGGATTTGAGTCTAAAGCCAGTTATTTGAATCATGGATTTGAAATAGATGATTATGAATTCAAAGATTATATGGAGATGGATAAAGAACCTGAACAGGTGATTACTGACGATAAGGTATTCCGGGTTGAAGAGATATTTACTGAGAATACAGTTGTTGATTTTGATGAGATAATGCCTGAACGGGAAGAAACTGTTGTTGAAGCTGAAGAACCGGAACCGATGGTTACAGGGGAACATTTTGAGCCGGAGGTAGAAAAAGAGGAGCCTGTATTTGAAAAAACTGAAGCAGAGCCTGTAATGGAAGTTAAAGAGTCAGAGCCTGTAATGGAAGTTGAAGAGTCAGAGTCTGTAACGGAGATAGAAGAAGCAGAGCCTGTAATCGAGGTTGAAGAAACAGAGTCCATAGTAGAAGAGGCGAAGGAAGAGCCGATAGTAACAGAACCTGTGATCGAAACAGAAGAGCAGGTGATGGAGGAAGAACCGGGACCTGTGATCGAAACAGAAGAACAGGTGATGGAGGAAGAAGCGGAATCTGTGATCAAGGCAGAAGAAACAGAGTCTTCAATAGAGGTAGAAGAAGCAGAAGCTGAAATAGAGGTAGAAAAAGCAGAACCTGTAATGGAAGTCGAAGAACCTGAGCCTATTGTAGATGAGGCGAAAGAAATACCGGAATTCATGGATTACAGGGAATCGTTAAGAATACGGATTATTTTGACTGACAGTATGGTTAGAGGATTACTAGATTTAAAAGAAAGTAGATGATGAATTATGGCAATTCAGTTAAGGGGTGGCGGCAATAAAAAATCGCCTAATGGGGGTAATATCGAAGAGACTCCTGAAATGAGGGAGGCTCGTTTAAAACGTGAAGCTCAACAAGCCGCAGCGAAGGAAGCAATAGCTAAACAGCAGGAAGCGATGAGGCAAAGAGCTCTGGCTTTTGAACAGCGTGATGCTGCAAGAAGGCAAAGAGAACTTGAAAGGATGGACGAAGAGGAGTTAAGAAATAATCCTGAATTAGCGGAGGAACATGCAAGAATGCTTGCAGCACAGAAGGCGGCAGAAGAGCAGCAGGCCAGATTCAGGGCAGAAGAAGAAGCAAAAATACAAGCTGAAAAGCGGGTACAGGAGAAGAGTATGGATCAGACAGAAGCGTTAATTGCAGCGATTAGAGCTCAGGTTGAAAAAGAAAAAGCAGCGAAGGCAGGTACTACTAATAGTAATCCGGCGACTCCTGCAAAACCTAGTGCTGCAAAAGATGACAAACCTAAACCGACATATAAGACTATCTCGCCGGAAGAGATGGCCAGAATAGAAGAAAAAAGGCGGATGAAACTGAACGGAGAGGTTCCGCCAAAGGAGGATTCTACTGTTAAGCAACCGGGTTCGTCCGGTGGATTATCAGGTGGTCTTGGTGGGCTGGGTAATGGTCCGACACTTTCTAATCCTTCCGGTAATGGTCCGACACTTGCGGATATTAATAAGGGTCAGGAAACACTCGGTGGTTCCGGTCTTTCTGGAGCTGGACTTTCAGGAGGTCTTGGAATAGATATTACAGCAGCGGTTGAGACTCCATCCGGTAGTGATGAGAGTACAGTAACTTTAAATACTGATGAGATTAATGCAGCTGTTGAAAGATCAAAGAGTGATGCTATTGGATTTGAAGAACCTGTTCCACCGGAACCTGTTAAAGAAGAATCTGCTAAAGTT